>NZ_JBHYVA010000147.1:0-1833 GCF_042750055.1 Streptomyces sp. NPDC059456 | reverse complement strand
GCTGCGGTGGCGCGTGTGTCGAGTACTGTGCCGCGGGGCCGCCAGGTGCGCTGTGCCGGTGTGCCGGCCAGGGGGGCGCGTACCAGGCGGCGGCCGTAGGCTCCGGAGCCGCCCAGGGCGATCTGGTCCGCGCGCGCCCGGCCCCCCCGCCCCCCCGGGGCGGGGGCTAGACCACCTGGTGGAGCCAGCGGACGGGGGCGCCCTCGCCCGCGTAGCGGAAGGGCTCCAGCTCGTCGTCCCAGGGCTTGCCGAGCAGTCTGGCGATCTCCGCCTCCAGGTCGGTCTCGCCGAGCGCGGACCGGGCCAGGGCGGCGCGCAGCCGGTCCTCGGGGATGAGGATGTCGCCGTGCATGCCGGTGACGGCGTGGAAGATGCCGAGCTCCGGGGTGGAGCTGTAGCGCTCGCCCTCGGCGGTCGGACAGGGTTCCGCGGTCACCTCGAAGCGCAGCAGGTGCCAGCCGCGCAGTGCGGAGGCGAGCTTCGACGCGGTGCCCGCTTCGGCCTGCCAGGAGAACTCGGCTCTCCAGGTGCCGGGGGAGGCGGGCTGCCTGATCCAGTCGAGGTTCACCCGCACCCCGAGCACGCCCGCAACAGCCCATTCCACGTGCGGGCAGAGCGCGCGCGGTGCGGAGTGCACGTACAGAACTCCACGTGTCGTCACCGGGACCTCCAGTGTGGGACGAGGTCGGGAATAAACTCCAGAAAACGGACAGAATGTGACGTGATGTAATGTAACGGAAATTTTTCGACATTGCGCAACGGGACCTGCGGCCGAAACGCCACGGGAAAAAGCTACCGTGCGCAGGGGGTCATGGTGTGACGTACGGTCGGTCCGAGGCCGCCAAACACCGAGCTTTCACTCAGCAGGACGCCCCCGGAGGACGTGGGGCGACGAGGAGGGAACCACCCGATGCGCACCACCGCCCCGCGACGCCGCGCGCGCCGGACACTCGCCGGAGCAGGCGCGGCGATCGTCGTCCTGGCCGGGGTGCTGACCGGGTGTCAGTCGGGCGGGTCGGCCACGGAGGGTGAGCGCGGGGCGCAGGCCGGGCCGCGCTGGAACACCGCCCCCGCCTCGATCGCCGCCGTCGGCGATTCCATCACGCGGGGTTTCGACGCCTGTTCGGTGCTGGCGGACTGCCCGGAGGTGTCCTGGGCCACCGGGAACGATCCCGCGGTGCAGTCCCTCGCCGCCCGGCTGCTCGGGGAGGCCGGGGTGCCGGCGCGCAGCTGGAACCTCGCGGTGACGGGCTCCCGGATGGCGGACCTGGCGGGGCAGCTGACCGCGGCCGCCGAGCACAAGCCCGACCTGGTCACGGTGATGGTGGGCTCGAACGACGCCTGCCGCCCGCTGGTTTCGTCGATGACGCCGGTGGCGGAGTTCCGGGCGGGGTTCGAGAAGGCCCTCTCGGGTCTGCGGGCGGCCTCGCCCGCTTCCGAGGTGTACGTCTCCAGCGTGCCGGACCTGCAGCGGCTGTGGGAGCAGGGCAAGGACAGCCCGATGGTGCGGCAGATCTGGAAGCTGGGGATCTGTCAGTCGATGCTGGCGGACCCGCTGTCGGCGGCGACCGGGGCGACGTCCCGGCGCGAGCAGGTCCGGGCGCGGGTGGTCGAGTACAACGAGGTGCTGCGCGAGGTCTGCGCGAAGGACGCCCTGTGCCGCTACGACGGCGGCGCGGTGTTCCAGTACCCCTTCGCCGCGGACCAGTTGAGCCGCTGGGACTGGTTCCACCCGGGCAAGGACGGTCAGGCCCGGCTCGCCGAGCTGGCGCACCGCCAGGTGACGGCGGCCGAGCCGCCGCGCTGACCCGAGGGCATGGGGACCGGGGGCTG
>NZ_JBHYVA010000146.1:0-14801 GCF_042750055.1 Streptomyces sp. NPDC059456 | reverse complement strand
GACCAGGAGTGGTCTCCGCCGGCCGGGCAGGACACGATCATGGGCTGCGCGGGCACGACGGCACATCGCGGAAAAGCGGGAGGAACTGCTCCCCCGATCGGGGGAGGCGGACGCCGGGCGGCCCGACCATACTGACCGATTGTGATCAAGGGAATCCGGCCGCTGCTGCGCGGCTCCACGTACTCGGGCATGCTGTTCGCCGTCTGCGGCGCGCTGGCGAGCCTCCCCCTGCTGCCCCTCGCGCTGGTGGCGCTCGCGTGGCGGTCGGCTCCCGAGGCAGTGCAGGCCGTACTGGTCCTGTCGGTCTGGGCGGCCCTCGTCGGCGCGGTCGGACTGGCCCGCATCACCCGGCGTGCGCTGGTCGGGTCCGCCCGCCGGCTGCTGAAGGTGCCGCTGCCCGATCCGCCGGCCGCACCGGCACCGGCCCCGGCACCGGAGCCGGGAGCGCCGGCCGGGTCCGGCCGCTGGCGGACTCCGCTCTGGCTGCTGCTGCACGTCGCCCTGGGGTGGACCGGAACGCTCGTCGCAGGTCTGCTGCTGCTCATGGGCGTGGCCCTCCCCGGACACTGGCTCCGGGGGGAGGCCGCGCTGAGCCTGTTCGGCCGGTCGGTGCGGGTCGAGGGCGGCCCGCTGAGCTGGGCGGTGGCGTTCGGCTGCCTGGTACTGGCGGCCACCGTGTGCGCGCTGGTGACGCACGCCCTGCGGTGGCTGGCCCCCCGCCTGCTGGGGCCGTCGGCGGCCGAACGGCTCGCGCTGGCGGCCGAGCGCGAACTGCGGCTGGCCGAACGCAACCGGCTCGCCCACGAACTGCACGACTCCATCGGACACACGCTCACCGCGACCACCATCCAGGCGGCGGTGGCGGGCGAGGTGCTCGCCGCCGACCCCGTGGCGGCCCGGGCCGCGCTGCGCAGCATCGAGGACTCGGCCCGCGCGGCCCTGGAGGACCTGGACTACGTACTGGGCGTCCTGCGCGAGCAGAAGGCGGCGCAGACGGCGCCGCACCGGACCCTGGCCGACCTCCCCGACCTGCTGGAGCGGCTGCGGCACGCGGGCGCGGTCGTGGAACCCGAACTGTCGGGCGCACTGGGACAGGTGCAGGGAACGCTCTCCCGGGCGGCGTACCGGATCGTGCAGGAGGGGCTGACGAACGCGCTGCGGCACGGCGCCGGCGGCCCCATAGAGGTACGGGCGGCGGCCGGACCGGACGCCCTGGAACTGCGCATCGTCAACCGCACCGGGACGGGGACCGGCACGCACCACGGCGCCGGAGCCTTTCCCACCTCCGGGCACGGCCTGCCCGGACTGGCAGAACGCGTACGGCTGCTGCACGGCGACTTCGAGGCCGGCCCGCAGGGCCCCGCGCACTGGCGGCTGGCCGTCCGCCTGCCGGTACGGTGGTCGGCATGACCACCGCCCCCGTCAGCGTCCTCATCGCGGACGACGACGAGGTGACCCGCAGCGGACTGCGCGTGCTGCTCGCATCCCAGCCGGGGATCTCCGTGACCGGGGAGGCCGCCGACGGCGTCGAGGCGGTCGAACAGGCGCTGCTGCTCCGGCCGGACGTGGTGCTGATGGACGTGCGGATGCCGCGCCGCAACGGGATCGAGGCCACCCGGCAGCTGCTGGCCGAAGCGGCCGACCCGCCGAAGGTCGTCGTGATCACCACCTTCGAGAACGACGACTACGTCACCGCCGCGCTCAGCGCCGGAGCCGCCGGGTTCGTACTCAAACGGCGTCCGGTCGGCCAGATCGCGGAGACCGTGCGCGTGGCGGCGCAGGGAGAGGCGATCCTCTTCCCGGCGACGCTGCGCCGGATGGTCACCGCCCGCCCCCTGCAGTCCGCCCGGGCGCTGCCGACGGCGGCGCTGACGCTGCGGGAGGAGGAGGTGCTGCGGTCGATGGCCACCGGCCTGTCCAACCCGGAGATCGCGCACGCGCTCAGGGTGAGCCTGGAGACCGTGAAGACGCACGTCGGGAACGTGCTGACGAAACTCGGCGCCCAGAACCGGACCCACGCGGTGGTGATCGCCTACGAGTCCGGGCTGGTCGTCCCGGGGTTCGCCGCCTGACGGACGCCCGGCGCCCGCCGGACCGGGGCCAGCCCGGGCCGGGCCCGGCCGAGCCGGCGTGGAGGACACGCCTCCACCGTGCCCCGGCCGCCACGCGGGACACCGGGTGTGCCAGGCTCCTGGCCATGCGTTACATCATCATCGGCGCCGGGGCGATCGGCGCGACCATCGGCGGACGGCTGGCGCAGACGGGCGTCGAGGTCGTCCTCGTCGCGCGCGGCGCGCACGCGCAGGCCCTCGCGGCGGACGGACTGCGCCTCACGACCGCGGACGGCACCCGGGTGCACCGGATCCCCGTGGTCACCGGCCCGGCCGAACTCGGTGAACTGCGGCCCGACGACGTCCTGCTGCTGGCCGTGAAGACCCAGGACGCGATCGCCGCGCTCGACGCGTGGGGCGACGCTGAGGTGGCGGGCGGCGGTACCGCGGCCCAGCGGCTGCCCGTCCTGTGCGCGCAGAACGGGGTGGAGAGCGAGCGGCTGGCGCTGCGCCGCTTCGCCCGCGTGTACGGCGTGTGCGTCTGGCTGCCCGCCACCTTCCTGGAGCCGGGGGTGGTGTCCGCGCTGTGCGCGCCGCTGACGGGCATCCTGCACATCGGGCCGGCCGCCGGCGGAGCGGACGCGCGGGCCCGGCGGATCGCGGCCGACCTGGAGCGGGCCGGGTTCGCGGCGCCGGTCGTCGAGGACGTGATGCGGTGGAAGTACGCGAAGCTGCTGGGGAACCTGGGCAACGCGATCCAGGCGACGACCGGCCCCGAACCGCACCCGGCGAAGGCGGCGCTCCTGCTGCGCGCACAGCAGGAGGGGCGGGCGGCACTCGCGGCGGCGGGCATCGCGCACGTCTCCGCCGAGGAGCAGGCGGCGGCCCGCGACGGGAAGGTCGACCACCCCCCGGTCCTGCGGGGCGGTTCCTCCTGGCAGTCCCTGCACCGGGGCACGGGCTCCATCGAGGCCGACTACCTCAACGGGGAGATCTCCCTGCTGGGGCGTCTGCACGGCGTGCCGACCCCGGTGAACGACACGCTCCGCCACGCGGCGAACATCTTCGCCCGCGAGGGCCTGCCGCCGGGGGCGATGTCGGTCGAGGACCTGACGGCCCTGGCCGACGAGGCGGCGGCCCGTTCCTGACCGGCCCCGGCCCCGCCTAGGCCGCCGCGAGCAGGGGCACGCCGACGGGGGCCGTGTCGTAGCGGTGGAGGAGGAGCCGGGCCAGTTCCGGCGCCGCGCCGAGGACGGCGGAGACCAGGTCCGCCCCGGCGGCTTCCGCGCCGGCCACGATGCGGTCCGGGAGGCGCCCGGGGGCGATGACGTACGGGGCCACCACCACGCGGCGCGCACCCTGCGCGCGCAGGGCCCGTACGGCGTCCTCCGTACGGGGCAGCGAGGCGGAGGCGAACGCAGGCCGCACGGCGCACCAACCGGTGTGCCGCCACTCCCGCGCGATTTCAGCGATCACTGCGATCGCCTCCGGGTCCGAGGAACCGGCGGACGCGAGCACCACTGCGGTGCCGGCGCGGTCCGCCGGGGTGAGGCCCGCTTCCGCCAGGCGGCGCTCCAGCGCGCCGACCAGCAGCGGGGACGGGCCCAGGACGTCCGCGATCCGCACCGAGAGGCCCGGCAGCCGGGACGTGGCTTCGGCCAGCACCGCAGGTATGTCGGACTTCGCGTGGAACGCCCGCGTCAGGAGCAGCGGGAGGGCCACGACCTCCCGTACGCCGGACCGGTACAGGGCGGACGTCGCCTGCGCCACCGTCGGGGTGTCGAAGTCCAGGAAGGCCGTCTCCACCCGCAGCCCCGGCCGCAGCGCCCGCACCCGCCGGGTCAGGGCGTGCACGGTCGCCGCGTGCCGCGGGTCGCGGCTGCCGTGGGCGATGACGAGGAGGGCGGGGGCGGGGGCGCGGAACACGGGACTCAGCTCTTGACCAGCAGGCCGCGGCTGCGCAGCACCCACCGCTCGACCGGGCTGAAGATCACCAGGTCGATGGCGATGCCGACCACGAGGATCAGGATGATCGCGAGGAACACGCCCGGCAGGTCGATGTTGTTGCGGCCGTTCTCCAGCAGCTGGCCCAGGCCCAGGCCCAGGTCGGGGGAGCTGGCGATGATCTCGGCGGCCATCAGGGAGCGCCAGGAGAAGGCCCAGCCCTGCTTCAGTCCGGCGAGGTAGCCCGGCAGGGCGGCCGGCATGATCACGTGCCGCGCTCCGCGCAGGCCGGTGGCGCCCAGCGTGCGGCCCGCCCGCAGGTAGAGGGGCGGGATCTGGTCGATGCCGGAGACGAGGCCGTTGGCGATGGACGGGACCGCGCCGAGCAGGATCACCGTGTACATCATGGCGTCGTTGAGGCCGAACCAGAGCACGGCCGGCGGCACCCAGGCGACCGACGGCAGGGACTGCAGGCCCTGGAGGATGGGGCCGATCGCGGCGCGGACGAACTTGACGCGGGCGACGAGCAGTCCGAGCGGCGTGCCGATGGCCAGCGCGAGCAGGAAGCCGAGCAGACCGCGGGAGACGCTGGTCCAGACGACCTCCAGCAGGGTGCCCTTGAGCCACATCTCGGACAGGCTGTCCCAGACCGCGGACAGCGGCGGGAGCTTCGTCTCGTCGGTGATCTTCGCCGCGACGAGGACCTGCCACACCAGGAGCACGAGGCCCACGGCGATGAACGGCGGGAGGACCTTCTTGACGAGGACCTCGCGCGCCGGCGTGCGGTGGGTCTGGACCGCGTCGAGGGCGTCCAGGCCGGCCTCCAGACCGGCCAGGTCGTCCGTCTTCGCCTTCGTGTCAGTGCTGGCCATGGCGGCGGATCTCCCCACGCAGGTGTTCAGTGATCTCGACGGACAGCTCGGCCACGTCCGCGTCCTCGATGCGGCGCGGCTGCGGGATGTCCACGGTCCATTCCTTCGCGACCCGGCCGGGCCGGGAGGAGAGCAGGACCACGCGCTGCGCGAGCCGCACGGCCTCGCGCACGTTGTGCGTCACGAAGAGAACGGAGACGTCCGTCTCGGCCCAGATGCGGGTCAGTTCGCCGTGGAGCACGTCACGCGTGATGGCGTCCAGCGCCGCGAACGGCTCGTCCATCAGCAGCAGCCGGCTGTCCTGGGCCAGCGCCCGGGCCAGGGCGACGCGCTGGCGCATGCCGCCGGACAGCTCGTGGACGCGCTTGCCGTGGGCGCCGCCGAGGCGGACCAGCTCCAGCAGGCGCTCGGCCTCCGGCTTGCGGTCGGCCTTGGCCACCCCGCGCAGCCGCAGGGCGAGTTCGATGTTCTTGCCCGCGGTGAGCCACGGGAAGAGGGCGTGCTCCTGGAACATCAGGGCGGGCCGGCCGGCGGTCTCGATCGTGCCCGCGGTGGGCTTGTCGAGCCCGGCGACCAGGTTCAGCAGGGTGGATTTGCCACACCCCGAGGCCCCCAGGATGGTGACGAACTCGCCGGGCGCGACATCGAGGCTGATGTCGTCCAGGACGAGCTGCGATCCGGCCGGGCCGGAGAAGGACTTCGAGACGTGCTCGATGCGTGCGGCGTGCGTCTGCTCCGCTACCGTGCCCTCGGCAGCCTTGGCGAGCGTGGTGGCCATGGTCGTCACCTCCTGGGATGCGTACGGGCTTACTTGGTGCCGAGGCCGGCGTCGGTGACCTCGGGCTTGCCCGTGGCCTTGAGGACCTTGTTGAGGAGCGTGAGGTCGTAGATGCCGGTGAGGTCGGGCTGTTCGATGAGCTTGGCCTTGACGGCCCAGTCGGATTCGGTCTTCAGGGTGGTGGCCAGCGGGTCGTCGGTGACGAGGATGCTCTTCCAGGCCGGGTCGATGACCGCGGGTTCCAGTTCCTTGCCGCTGAGGGTCTTGAGCGCGGCGTTGGCGGAGGTTTTGGCCCGGTCCGGGTTGGCGTTGATCCACTCGTTGGTCTTGACGGTGCCGCGCAGGACGGCTTCCACGACGTCGGGGTGCTCCTTGAGGAACTTCTGGGAGACGATGACGTTGGTGATGACGAACTTCTTGTCGGGCCACAGGTCGGTTTCGTCGAGGAGGACGGAGGCGCCTTCGGAGACGAGCTTGGAGGCGGTGGGCTCGGGTACCCAGGCGCCGTCGATGGAGCCCTGCTTGAAGGCGTCGGGGGTGACCTTGTTGTCGGTGCGGACCACGGAGACGTCGCCCTTGCCGGATTCGGGGTCGACCTTCCAGCCCTTGTCGGCGATCCAGTTCAGGAAGGCGACGTCCTGGGTGTTGCCCTTCTGCGGGGTGGCGATCTTCTTGCCCTTGAGGTCGTCCAGGGTCTTGATCGTGGCGGGGTTCACGACGAGCTTGACGCCGCCGGAGGCGGAGCCGGAGATGATCCGCAGGTTGGTGCTCTTGGACTTGACGTAGCCGTTGATCGAGGGGGAGGGGCCGATGAAGCCGATGTCGAGGGAGCCGCCGTTGAGGGCTTCGATCTCGGAGGGTCCGGCGTTGAAGGTCTGCGGCTTGATGGTGGTGGCGCCGAGTTCCTTGGCGATGAGGCCTTCCTGGATGCCGACCAGGGCGGTGGCGTGGGTCAGGTTCGGGAAGTACCCGATGCGGACCTCGGAGGCGGAGAGCTTCTTCGTGTCTGCGGCGGGGGAGGCGGACGTCTTCGCGTCCGTCTTCTCGGCCTGGGAGCCGTAACCGCACGAGGCGAGCGCGCCGATCAGGAGCGGCAGGGCGGCAGCGGCGGCGATACCGCGGCGCACGGTCTTGCTGGTGGTGGTGCTGGTGGCAGGCACGGAGGGCTTCCTCTCGCAGCGTCAGCTCATGACGCGGGTCTTCGTCTGTGCGGCGGGGACGGGTACGGCTCGTGGGGGGTGAGGGCGTGCGGGCAGTGCACGTACGTCATCGCGCACATCGCGCCACCCCTCCCTGGCCGCTGCCGAGGCGGCCGCTGCCCACGCGGCCGCCTTCCTTGGCGAAGGTGGAGTAGATGTCGAAGGACATGGGTCAGAAGTCCCAGCCCTCGTCGTCGGCCTGCACGGTCGTCCGCGCCCGGGAGGCGAAGGACTCCCCGGCCATGCCCGCCGCCAGGGTCGTGCCGTCGGCCGGGTCGATCAGCAGGAAGGACCCGGTGCGGCGCGAGTCGGCGTACGCGTCGAGCGCGAGCGGCTCGGCGGTCCGTACGACGACGCGGCCGATGTCGTTGGCCACCAGCTGCCCGGGGTCCGGGTGCTGCGACAGGTCGTCGAGGGTCAGCCGCGAGGGGATCTCCTTGACGATCGCCTTGACCGTCCGCGTCGTGTGCTTGAGCAGCACCCGCGCACCGACCGAGAGGGGCTGGTCCGCGACGTGGCACACGGTGGCGACGACGTCCTGGGTGGTGGCCGGCGGGTTCGCGGACGGCGCGATCAGGTCACCGCGGGAGATGTCGATGTCGTCCGCCAGGCGGACCGTCACCGACTGCGGGGCCCAGGCGATGTCCACGCTCTCGCCGAGCGCGTCGATCCCGGCGATGACCGAGGTGCGGCCCGACGGCAGGACCGTGACGGCCTCGCCGACGCGCAGCACGCCGGAGGCGATCTGGCCCGCGTAGCCGCGGTAGTCGGGGTGCTCGGCGGTCTGCGGGCGGATCACGTACTGCACCGGGAAACGCGCCGGGCAGGCCGTGAGGTCGTGGCTGACCGGGACGGTCTCCAGGTGCTCCAGCACCGTCGGGCCGCCGTACCAGTCCATGTGGGAGGACGGCTCGACCACGTTGTCGCCGGCGAGCGCCGAGATCGGGATCGCGGTGATCTCCGGGACGCCCAGGTCGGAGGCGTACGCGGTGAACTCCTCGGCGATCTTGGCGAAGACCGGCTCCTCGTAGCCCACCAGGTCCATCTTGTTGACGGCCAGGACCACGTGCGGGACGCGCAGCAGGGCCGCGACGGCGGCGTGCCGGCGGGTCTGCTCGATCACGCCGTTGCGGGCGTCGACGAGGACCACGGCCAGGTCGGCGGTGGAGGCGCCGGTGACCATGTTCCGGGTGTACTGCACGTGCCCCGGGGTGTCGGCGAGGATGAACCGGCGCCGGGCGGTGGCGAAGTAGCGGTACGCGACGTCGATGGTGATGCCCTGTTCCCGCTCGGCCCGCAGGCCGTCGGTCAGCAGTGCCAGGTCGGGGGCGTCCTGACCGCGGCTCGCGGACACCCGCTCGACCGCCTCCAGCTGGTCGGTCAGCACCGACTTGGAGTCGTGCAGCAGGCGCCCGACCAGGGTGGACTTGCCGTCGTCGACGGAGCCGGCGGTCGCGAAGCGCAGCAGCGTGGTCGCCGCCAGATCGGCGAACTGCTCGGTGGTGCTGGTCATGTTAGAAGTACCCTTCGCGCTTGCGGTCTTCCATCGCGGCCTCGGACAGCTTGTCGTCGGCGCGGGTCGCGCCCCGCTCGGTGAGCCGGGAGGCGGCGATCTCGGTGATCACGGCGTCCAGCGTGGTGGCGTCGGAGTCGACGGCACCCGTGCAGGACATGTCACCGACGGTCCGGTAGCGGATGAGGCGGGTCTCGGTGGTCTCGCCCTCCTTGGGACCGCCCCACTCGCCGGCCGTCAGCCACATGCCGTTGCGCCGGAACACCTCGCGCTCGTGGGCGAAGTAGATCTCCGGCAGCTCGATCTCCTCGCGGGCGATGTACTGCCACACGTCCAGCTCGGTCCAGTTGGACAGCGGGAACACGCGCACGTGCTCGCCCGGTGCGTGGCGGCCGTTGTAGAGCTGCCACAGCTCGGGGCGCTGGCGGCGCGGGTCCCACTGGGAGAACTCGTCGCGCAGGGAGAAGACGCGCTCCTTGGCGCGGGCCTTCTCCTCGTCGCGGCGGCCGCCGCCGAACACGGCGTCGAACTTCAGCTGCTGGATCGCCTCGGTGAGGGGGACGGTCTGCAGCGGGTTGCGGACGCCGTCGGGGCGCTCGCGGAGCTTCCCGGCGTCGATGTAGTCCTGGACGGAGGCCACGTGCAGGCGCAGGTTGTGCTTCGCCACGGCCCGGTCGCGGTAGGCGAGGACCTCGGGGAAGTTGTGCCCGGTGTCGACGTGCAGCAGCGTGAACGGCACCGGAGCCGGCGCGAACGCCTTCAGCGCCAGGTGCAGCATCACGATGGAGTCCTTGCCGCCGGAGAACAGGACCACCGGCTTCTCGAACTCGCCCGCCACCTCGCGGAAGATGTGCACGGCCTCCGATTCGAGGGCGTCGAGGTGTGACAGCGCGTAGGGCGCGTCGGTCTCTTCGTGCAGGTGGGCGACGGTGGCCGTCATGCCAGACCCCTCTCGGTGAGCAGCGCGTGCAGGGCCGATGCCGACTCCTGCACGGTCTGCGTGTGCGACTCGATGCGGAGGTCCGGGGACTCCGGAGCCTCGTACGGGTCGTCGACGCCGGTCAGACCGGAGATCTCGCCCGCCGCCTGCTTGGCGTACAGGCCCTTCACGTCACGCTCGGAGCAGACCTCGACCGGGGTGGCCACGTGGACCTCCAGGTACGAGGTGCCCTCGGCGGCGTGCCGCTTGCGGACGGCCTCGCGGCTGTCCGCGAACGGCGCGATCACCGGTACGAGCGCCTTGACGCCGTTGCTCGCGAGGAGTTCGGCGACGAAGCCGATCCGCTGCACGTTGGTGTGGCGGTCCTCCCGGGTGAAGCCCAGGCCGGCGGAGAGGAACTCGCGGATCTCGTCGCCGTCGAGGACCTCCACGCGGTGGCCCTCGGCGCGCAGCCGCTCGGCCAGCGCATAGGCGATGGTGGTCTTGCCCGCGCTCGGCAGCCCGGTCAGCCACACGGTGGCGCCCTGGTCGCTCACGCTCATCTGCTTCTCCGTCGGTTCTCTGCTGTCCGTGGTCGTCATCAGCCGTGCAGTCCGCACTCGGTCTTGGCCCGTCCGGCCCAGCGGCCGGCCCGCGCGTCCTCGCCCTCCGCCACCCGGCGGGTGCAGGGGGCGCAGCCGACGGAGGCGTAGCCGTCCGTCAGCAGCGGGTTGGTCAGGACACCGTGTTCGGCGACGTACGCGTCCACGTCGTCCTGCGTCCAGCGGGCGATCGGGGAGATCTTGACCTTCTGCCGCTTCTCGTCCCAGCCGACCACCGGGGTGTTCGCCCGGGTGGGGGACTCGTCGCGGCGCAGGCCCGTCGCCCACGCCTCGTACGCGGTCAGGCCCTCTTCCAGCGGCTTGACCTTGCGCAGCGCGCAGCACAGGTCGGGGTCGCGGTCGTGCAGCTTCGGGCCGTACTCCGCGTCCTGCTCGGCCACGGTGTGGCGCGGGGTCAGCGTGATGACGTTGACGTCCATCACGGCCTCGACCGCGTCGCGGGTGCCGATCGTCTCCTCGAAGTGGTAGCCGGTGTCCAGGAAGACCACGTCCACGCCGGGGAAGGCGCGGGAGGCCAGGTGGGCCACCACCGCGTCCTCCATGGAGGAGGTCACGGCGAACTTCCGGCCGAAGGTCTTCGCCGCCCACGTGAGGATCTCCAGCGCGGAGGCGTCCTCCAGGTCGCGGCCCGCCTGCTCGGCCAGCGCCTTGAGACCGTGCGTCCGCACTGCCTGACTCGTCGTCATATCTCGTCCCCTCCAGCGGTGTCGGACCGGACGCCCCGGGCCAGCAGCCCGAGGTACTTCAGCTGGAAGGCCCGGTTGCAGGACCGGCACTCCCAGGCGCCGTGGCCCGTCTCGTTCGGGAACAGGTCCTCGTCGCCGCAGTACGGGCAGTGGAACGGGGCCGCGCGCTCGCTCACGAGAGGTCCTCGTCCTTCGCACGGGACACCCACGCGGCGAAGCGCTCGCCGTCCGCGCGCTGCTCCTGGAAGCGCGTGACGACCCGCTCGACGTAGTCGGGCAGACCGGCCGCGGTGACCTTGAGGCCGCGGACCTTGCGGCCGAAGCCGGCCTCCAGGCCGAGCGCGCCGCCCAGGTGGACCTGGTAGCCCTCCACCTGGTTGCCGTCGTCGTCCAGGACCAGCTGGCCCTTGAGACCGATGTCCGCCACCTGGATGCGGGCGCAGGCGTTCGGGCAGCCGTTGATGTTGATGGTCAGCGGCTCGGCGAACTCCGGCAGGCGGCGCTCCAGCTCGTCGATCAGCGAGGCGCCGCGCGCCTTCGTCTCGACGATGGCCAGCTTGCAGAACTCGATGCCGGTGCAGGCCATCGTGCCGCGGCGGAACGGCGACGGCTTGACCCGCAGGTCCAGCGCCTCCAGTGCGGCGACGACGGAGTCGACGCGGTCCGCCTCGATGTCGAGGACGATCATCTTCTGCTCGGCGGTGGTGCGCAGGCGGCCGGAGCCGTGCTGCTCGGCGACGTCGGCAATCTTGGTCAGGGTGGCGCCGTCCACGCGGCCCACGCGGGGCGCGAAGCCGACGTAGAACTTCCCGTCCTGCTGCCGGTGCACGCCGACGTGGTCGCGCCACTGGCCGCCGGGCTGCTCGGGCGCGGGGCCGTCGGTCAGCTTGCGCTCCAGGTACTCGTCCTCCAGGACCTGGCGGAACTTGGCCGGGCCCCAGTCGGCGACGAGGAACTTCAGCCGGGCGCGGTTGCGCAGGCGCCGGTAGCCGTAGTCGCGGAAGATCGAGATGACGCCCTCGTAGACGTCCGGGACCTCGTCGAGGGAGACCCAGGTGCCCAGGCGGACGCCCAGCTTGGGGTTGGTCGAGAGGCCGCCGCCGACCCAGACGTCGAAGCCGGGGCCGTGCTCGGGGTGGTGCACGCCGACGAAGGCGATGTCGTTGATCTCGTGCGCCACGTCGAGCAGCGGGGAGCCGGAGACCGCGGACTTGAACTTGCGCGGCAGGTTCGAGAACTCCTTGTTGCCGACGATGCGGCGCTGGATCTCCTCGATGGCGGGCGTGCCGTCGACGATCTCGTCCTCGGCGATGCCGGCGACGGGCGAGCCGAGGATGACGCGGGGCGTGTCACCGCAGGCCTCGGTGGTCGACAGGCCGACGGCCTCCAGACGGCGCCAGATCTCCGGGACGTCCTCGATCCGGATCCAGTGGTACTGCACGTTCTGCCGGTCGGTGAGGTCGGCGGTGCCGCGCGCGAACTCCTGCGAGATCTCGCCGATGACGCGGAGCTGCTCGGTGGTCAGCCGGCCGCCGTCGATGCGCACGCGCAGCATGAAGTACTTGTCGTCCAGCTCCTCCGGCTCCAGGATCGCGGTCTTGCCGCCGTCGATCCCGGGCTTGCGCTGGGTGTACAGACCCCACCAGCGCATGCGTCCGCGCAGGTCGTTGGGGTCGATCGAGTCGAAGCCCGTCTTGGAGTAGATCGTCTCAATGCGTGTCCGCACGTTGAGACCGTCGTCGTCCTTCTTGAACTGCTCGTTGCCGTTGAGGGGGGTGTGGTGTCCAACGGCCCACTGACCCTCACCGCGGTGGCGGCCGGTCTTTCGGCGCGCGGCGGCGGGCGTTTCGGGGGTGGCGGCCATGGCGGTACGTCCTTCTTCGGCGGCTCGGTGCAAGGGCAGGGGGAGGGGCGGCGAGTGCCCCTGGCATCGGCCCTGCGCGCAAGCAGGTGCGGCCGAGAGCCGCCCGGTCCGGTTGTGCCGGTGGTCAGGGCGGTGTTCTGCCTTCAGGGGACTGCGGGCTGGGCGCCTCCGCGACGACGCTGTGCGGGGCGCTGTGCGGCGGTGGCTGGTTCCGTCAGCGCGCCGAACAGATGGCGCTGGACATGCGGCCGAGGTCGACGTGCCGCCGACTCACCAAGGCAATCCCAGCTCCATTCATGGCGGAAGCGTGTCATGTGCCGATTGGAGGAGTCCACTACTGTCCATAATCCGGACGATGTGGTCCCGCAATTCGAGACGACGTGACGCCGGTCACGTGCCGGGGAAGCGCGGGATCCGGCCGCCGAGCCGCCGCGCCCGCCCCGCTCCACCCGCCGCCCGCGGGTGGAGCGGTCCATGCGGCCCGGCGGTCCACGCGGCCCGGCGGTCCATGCGGCCCGGCGGTCACGCGGCCCCGCGGTCCCGCGGCCGCGCCGCCGTGCGGGCCGGGTGCCGGTGGGGCGTCAGGCGCCCGGCCAGGGGCCCGGGGTTTCGGCGGCCGCCTTTTCCTCCGTCTCCGTCCGGAAGACCTTGAAGCCGCGGCGGAGGTAGTTGTCCATCGCCGTCGGGCCGTCCTGGCTGCAGGTGTGCAGCCACACGCGCGTCGTCGCCGGGCGCTGCGGCCAGCGGTCCGCCAGCGACCAGGCCGCCTCGACGCCCAGCGTCAGCAGGTGGCCCCCGATGCGGCGCCCCCGGAAGTCCGGGAGCAGCCCGAAGTACATGATCTCCACCACGCCGTCGTCCTGCGGGTCCAGCTCGACGTACCCCGCCGGCGTCCCGCGGTCGTACGCCACCCACGTCTCCACGCCGGGACGCTCCAGCTGCTCCACCCACTGCGCCCGGGTCAGCGACAGCCGGTCCGTCCAGTGGATGTCACCGCCCACCGAGGCGTAGAGGAAGCGGCTGAACTCGGGCGAGGGGACCTCCGCCCGCCGGACACGGATCTCAGGTCCTGGGACGGCGGCACGGACCAGGTCCTGCGGCGAGGTCATTTCCAGGGACCAGGTGGTGAGGGTGATGGTGCTCATGCAGGTCAGGGAATCACGGCCGGCCCCGAACGGCCCAGGCGGGCCTTGATCACCGCCGGCGCCGTGGAGTGCGGCAGCAGCGCCGCCGGGTCCTGCGGGCGGATCAGCTCCACCTCCACGTCGTCCGCGAAGCGGTACGGGCGGTGCGTGAGCACCCCGCCCAGGTGCCGGCGGACCCGGGACAGCTCCGCCCGGACCGTCACCGTCCGCGTCGGGTCCCCGAACAGCTCCGCCGCGAGCTCCGCCGCCGAGCGGCCCCGCGGCCCCTCCGCCAGCAGGAACAGCAGCTCCGCGTGGCGCGGGCTCAGCTCCCGGGACCAGCTTCCGGCGGCCCCGTACACCGTCGCCGACCACGCGCGCGGCCGGCTCAGGTCCAGGACGACCCGGCTCGCCGCCGTCGCCGCGCCCGGCGCCTGCGCCACGCGCAGCAGCCAGCCGCCCGGCAGCGGCTCCACCACGCAGTCCCCGAGCTGCGGCACCCACACCGGCCCGGGCCCGAACCCCTTCGGCAGCGGGACCCGGTCCGTGGGGGCCAGCCCCGTCACCGCCGCCGTCCAGCCGTGCGGGTCCACCGCCAGGGCCCGCCCCGGCAGCCTGGCCAGCAGCGGCGCCGCGACCGCCCGCAGCCGCTCCAGCGACTCCAGGTGCCGCACCCGCAGCTCCCGCTCCGCGAGGCGGGCCACCGCGCTCACCCACGCCAGGGTGGCCGGGTGCATGGTGGCCAGCGGCCCGCTGACGTCCACCACGCCCAGCAGCTGCCCGTCCCGCGGGTCCCGTACCGGAGCCCCCGCGCAGGTCCACTCGTGGTGGCTGGAGACGAAGTGCTCCGCCGAGAACACCTGCACGGGCTGCCGGGCCACCAGGGCGGTGCCCACCCCGTTCGTGCCGACCACCGCCTCGGCCCAGTCGGCGCCCACCGAGAACCCCAGCCGGTCCGCCTTGCGCAGGATCGACGCCGACCCCTCCCGCCACAGCAGCCGCCCCTCCGCGTCGGCGACGACCATGATGTGCAGCGACGAGTCCAGCGCCGGCAGCAGTCCCTCGCGCAGCACCGGCAGGACCTCCCGCAGCGGCGACACCTGCCGCCGCTCCTCCGTCTCGGCCGCCGACAGCATCCGCGAGCGCGCGTCCCGGTCCGGGTGCACCCCGCGGGCCAGCATCCGGCGCCAGGACTCGGCGATCTCCGGCCGCGGCTCCGCCGGCGGCC
>NZ_JBHYVA010000145.1:1738-14822 GCF_042750055.1 Streptomyces sp. NPDC059456 | reverse complement strand
CTGTCGCGGCGCGCGGGGCGGGGGGGGGGCCGCGGGCGTGGCGGTGCGTGTCGGGGGGCCGGGGGGCCGCGCCCCCCCGACTGGATGTACGTGCCGAGGGCCCGCGCAGCCATCGACAGGTGCGGGTGCCGGATCAGGTCGTTGCTGACGACCGTGAAATTGCGGGTCTGCCGCACGTTGGCGTGTTGAACGCCGTACGTGGCGCGCGAGGGCGCGTTAGAGTGCTGGAAAGCCATCGGGAAGTTCGATCCTTCTCGTGGTCAGGCCCTCGTCGGGATTGCGAGTCCCGGCGGGGGCCGTCCTGTGTCTGGAGTTGTCGGGGCGAGCATATGCCAGGCAACTGCGTTGAAACCCATCCGAGTTAGGGCAATTCACCCGTGTGAGTGAGTGCCGTTCCGGGGAGGCTGGAGGGGCAGGGCTGGGTTCTTTCTCTTGGTTCTTTCAAAGACAAAGGTCGTGCCGCGCCGGGTCGCACCCGGGTGCGACCCGCCCGCGGGAGCGGCCCGCACGCATGTCCACGGCTTTGTCCAAGGCTGTCGGGACTGCCCCAACGCGACGGACGGGTAGGGCGCGTTGAGGAGGTGGGCGCGCATGGGCGTGGACAGTGACGGTGACGGTACGGAAGAACACAGCTGGGCCGTGGACCCCGAGGACGAACAGGGCGCGGCGGTGGTCGCGGCACTCGGCCGTCAGATGCGGGCGCGGCGCGAGGCGATGGGACTGCGGGTCGCCGACCTGGCGGCGGCGATCCAGTACGGCGAGGCTCTGATCTACAAGGTCGAGGGCGGCAAGCGGATCGCCAAGCCGGAGTACTTGGACAAGGTGGACGACGCGCTGAAGGCCGGCGGCCTGATCCGGGCCATGCGGGAGGACCTGTCGCACGTCCGGTACCCGAAGAAGGTTCGTGAACTGGCCAAGATGGAGGCCCTGGCCGTGGAGGTCGGCGCCTTCACCATCCAAGGCCTGCATGGTCTTCTGCAGACCGAGGGCTATGCGCGTGCGTTGTTCGAGATGAGGCAGCCCGCCTATTCGCGCGACGAGGTCGAGCGGGGCGTCGCCGGACGCATGGCCCGCCTGTCGATCTTCGGGCGGGTGCCTGCGCCGACGCTCGGATTCGTCCAGGAAGAGGCAAGCCTTCGGCGCCCGATCGGGGGCACAATGGTCATGCGTGGACAGCTCGAACGCCTATTGGAACTGACCGAGTTGCGGAACGTGACTCTCCAGGTGATGCCGATGGACCGTGAGGCTCACGCGGGAATGGAAGGTCGGATCGAGCTGCTTAAGTTCGCTGACGGTACGGCGGTGGGACGCTCCGAGGGGGCGTTCAGCGGGCGCCCGGTGTCCGACCCGAAGCGGCTCCGGACCCTTGACCTGCGGTATGGCATGCTCCGGGCCCAGGCTCTGACGCCATGGGAGTCGCGCGCCTTCATCGAGCAACTGCTGGGAGAGACATGATCCACAAGCCCGAGCTGGACTGGTTCAAGAGCAGTTACAGCAGCAGCAGTGACATCAACGACTGCGTCGAGGTGGCGTGGGTCAAGAGCAGTTACAGCGGCGGATCCGAAGGTGATTCCTGCATCGAGGTGGCGGCCGGCCCGACGGCCGTGCGGGTGCGGGATTCCAAGGTCGTCGGAGGGCCCCAGCTGGCGCTGGCCCCGCAGGCCTGGGCCGGCTTCGTCTCGTACGCGCGTGACGTCAGCCCTCGTTGAGGGCGGCGCGGGAGGACGCGCGGTAGCAGCGTGAGCCGACGGTGAAGTCGAGCATCGGGTCGTGCCCCAACGCCGGATCGTGGACGGTGACCGTCATCGAGAAGTGATCGGTCTCGTTCGAGGCGACGATCTTGGGGCCGTCCTCGGTGATCTTCCAGCCGTTCTCGCCGAGCGCCTTCCGCAGGTTCTGCATGCCGGTGTCGACCTTGTCGGTGGTCTGGACGTTCAGCGACCAGTGGTGCTGTATGTCGAACAGGTTTTCGCCGTACTCGTCGCAGACGACGAGGCTCATGTCGGGC
This sequence comes from Streptomyces sp. NPDC059456, assembly GCF_042750055.1. Taxonomy (NCBI): domain Bacteria; kingdom Bacillati; phylum Actinomycetota; class Actinomycetes; order Kitasatosporales; family Streptomycetaceae; genus Streptomyces; species Streptomyces sp. NPDC059456. Next base: position 12,814 of record NZ_JBHYVA010000145.1, on the reverse strand, counting down.
TCCGTGACCCTGCCCTCGACCCCGGCCAACTTCCGCAGGCGTTCGGAGACCTCCCCCGTCTTCGACCGCGCCGGACCGGGATCCATCCGCTCCGGTGTGTAGGGGAGTTCCATGATTTCGTTGCACCCCACGGACAGCGTCAGCAGCGCGGCGAGGACGACCGTGGCGACACGCCTCGTACGACATGCCCGGGTGAAGCGTCCCATTTCAGTAATTTGTCGCATCATCCGCTTCTCCGGGAAGAAGACCGATGCGCCGGCTCGTCCCCTGGTGGTACCTGTCCTTGGCCGTGACCGTACTCATGGCGGCCTGGGCGCTGCCGACCGCCCCCGCCCAGGCCCAGCCGAAGCCGGAGCTGCGCGTGCGGGAAGGGGCCGGCCACCATGCGGCGCACCACACGCGACACCGCTCACCCCGGCTGGCCGAGCAGGCGAAGGCCGGCCGGTACGGGGGCGGTGAAGCCGAGGTCGGGACGCTCCGCACCTGGCCGACCATCGACTTCTCCGGCCAGGCCGTGCTGCGGGAGTTCAAGCTGCGCTCCCTCACCCCGCACGCCGAGTTCTGGGTGCCCACCGGTGATCTGCGGGTGGACACCGACGACTGCGCCACCTCCAACGCCGACGACCTCGTGGTCACCGACCAGCAACTGCGCTACCTGGGAGAACAGTTCGAGCACGTGATCCGCCCCCGCGAGGCCAAGGTGTTCGGCGTCCCGAAGCCCCGCGACGGGAGCAACGCCAAGCCGGAACTGCTCGACCCGAGCATCCCGGCGGACGCCTGGCGCGGCAAGGGCGACCGCGTCGTCGTCCTCGTCGACAACATCGCGGCCGGCGGGGAGTTCTTCAGCGACGACGTCGAGGCGGTCGACCGCAACCTCCTCACCATCGAGGCCGCGGGCTGGCAGACCATGCTCGGCGCCAAGCCGGCCGGCCTGGGCGGCACCCCCTGCCGCATCTGGGAGGGCTTCCCGCTACCGAACTACATCGAGGGCCTCCTCGCCCACGAGTACAACCACGTGCTCTGGTACAGCGGGGCGAAGGACGCCCAGGGCGCCGCCTGGACCACCGAGGGCACGGCCGAATGGGCCAGATGGCTGGTCGGCTACGACGACCGGAGGCAGGACGCCCTCAAGAACCTCAAGATCGGCTGCTTTCAGGGCCGCCAGCGGGCCATGTTCCCGACCGGCTACACCGATGCCTACGGCGACCGCAACGGAGGCCCCGAGAACTCCCTCACCATCTGGGGCGACCCAGGCCAGAGCGGGCTGTGCGACTACGGCGCCTCCGAAGTCATGATCCACACCCTCGCCGAACGGTACGGACACGGCTTCATCAGGGACCTGCTCTTCGAAGGCGGGGGCTCCGGCTTCGACCGCCTCGCCAAGACCCTCGCCCGGCACGGCGCCCACGAGGACCCCTTCGCCCTCCTGCGCGACTGGTCCACCACGGCGGCCCTCGACGGCATCCTCGACGACGGCGCCGCGCTCACCGGCGCCGACCCCCGCCGCGTCCGGGCGAAGCCCCTGCACTCCACCGTCAACCTCGACACCCCCTTCGCGTACGACCGCTCCGGAGCCCCCTCCAACGGCGCCGACTTCGTACGCCTGCGCGATGCCTCCGGCGGCCCCCTGACCACGGCCGCGCTCCGCTCGCTGACCTTCGACTCGCCCGCCGACTACCCGGCGAGCCCGGTGGAGTGGACCGTCGACCCGGGCGGCCACGCCCCCGGCGACCCCGCCCTCTACTCCGGCCCCCGGCAGGACGACCTCGACCGCAGCATCGTGCGCACGATCACCGTCGACCCTGCCGATCCCACCCTCTCGTTCGACGCCCGCTGGGAGATCGAACCCGGCTACGACCTCGGCGCGGTCCAGGTTTCCACCGACGGCGGAACCACCTTCACCTCACGCCGCAGCGCCGCCATGACCACCACCCTGAACGGCGATGCCGAACCAGGGATCACTGCCCTGCTGCCCGGTTTCAACGGCGACTCCGGCGGCTGGACCCACCAGAGCATCGACCTCTCCGACCTCGCCGGCCAGACCGTGCTCGTCGCCTTCCGCTACCGGACGGACGCCTTCTTCAGTGAGGCCGGCCTGTGGATCGACAACATCAAGTCCGGCTCCACCCTCGTCTCCGACGGCACGGCCCTCACCGGCTGGCAGACGATCAGCGACTACCAGATCCACAAGATCCCCGGCATCAGCCTGCGCCTCGTCGCCTACACCGACGACCACAAGCACGCCTGGACCGCCGACGTCCCCCTGGATGCCGACCACCACGCAGCCCTGGACGAGCGCAGCCTGCGCCGCCTTCTCGGAACCCGGGCGAAGACGGTCTTCGCCGTCGTCGACCACTACGAACCCACCGAAACGATCAAGACGGCCGCGCCCTACCGCCTCACTGTCAACGGCGTCCTCCAGCCGGGCGGCGCCTGACCGGCGGCCCGGCTTTCGCCCCGGGTGCATTCGGAGGATCGTGGGGGGTGTGAGCCGTAGGCATCGCCACTGGGAGGTGCGTCATGCGCAAGGTCATGGACTGCAGGGAGTACCCCAGCGAGATCGGGTGCACCCTGATGATCTCGGGTGAGGAAGACGAAGTCATGGGGGCGGCCGTCCAGCACGCCGTCGCCGTACACGGAGAAGAGGACACCCAGGAGTTCCGCGACGCCCTGCGCGGCATGCTGAAGCCGGAGGTACCCCAGCACGCGTGACCCGCGTGACCCGCGCGGCCCACGACAGCCGCAGGGGCGAGCCGCCCGGGTGGTTCCGGCTGGCGGATGCGATGGGTCGAATGCAGGCCGGGCCGGGGGTGCTTACGGTCGATCTTGTGCGGCCCTCCCGGGCCGTACGAGGTCACTACCAAGAGGTCGAGCACCCCATGAGCCTGAGCATCCGCAATCAGATCGCCGGCACCGTCACCGCCGTCACCACCGGCGAGGCCATGGCCACGGTCAAGGTCCGGCTGGAGGGCGGCCAGGACATCATCGCCGCCATCACCACGGACGCCGTCAAGGACCTCGGCATCGCCGAGGGCTCCGCGGTCACGGCCCTCGTGAAGGCCACCGAGGTGGCGCTGGCCACCGCTGCCGTCGACGGCATCAGCATCCGCAACCAGCTGTCCGGCACCGTCTCCGACGTCGCCACCGGCGGCGCCATGGCCTCCGTCAAGGTCGACGTGACCGGCGGCGGGCTGACCGCGGCCATCACCAAGGACGCCGTCGAGGCGCTCGGCCTGTCCGCCGGCTCCTCCGTGGTCGCGCTGATCAAGTCCACCGAGATCTCGCTCGCGACCGCCTGAGCGGCCGTCCGGGCGACCGCCCGGATCCGCACGGATCCGGGCCGGAGCCTCACAGCCCCAGGTTCGGCGGTGACAGTGCGCCGAACCACACGTGCGTGACCGCGCTGACGTAGCGCGCCCCGCACCGGTCCGACGGGACCACCAGCTGTGCGCCCGCCTCGTCGAGGTCCTCACCGTCGAGGCGGGTGGCCAGCAGTACCGCGGCGTCGCCGAAGTCCACGTCGAGTTCGGCCCAGGACAGGACCGAGTGGTGCCCGTCCCCGCCGCTGACCGCCAGCAGGAACCGGCTGCGGTCCTTGCGCCGGCGGGCGTCGAACGACGGTCCCGCGTCCGCGACCACGTCGCGCAGCAGCGCCCCCTCGAAGACGTGGTGCTGCGGGCCGTTCGTCGCGCAGTCGAACGTGACCTCGGCCCGGTGCTGTACCCAGTCCCGCAGGTCCGCGACGCTCAGGGTCGCCGGGTGGTCCAGATCTCCGTGCAGCATGAGTTTGGCCATGCGCACATGATGCCCGGGGCCGGTCATTCCGGAACCTCATCTGCAAGGTTGAGAGCTTGCAATGAGCTGCAAGTGTGGACTCATCGTGCGTTCCGCCCTCGCAGATCTTGCGCGGCCGCCTGCTCCGCCAGATGCCGGCTCACCTTCTGCCACACGACGTCGCGGGTCACCGGCAGCTCCGTGAACCGCACCCCCGTCGCGTTCCGCAGGGCGTTCGCGAACGCCGGGGCCACCGGGTTGAAGGGGCTCTCGCTCATGGACTTGGCGCCCAGCGGGCCGATCGCGTCCGCGGTCTCCATGAAGTGGACCTCCGTCCGCGGGACGTCCGCGTACTGCGGGAGCCGGTAGCGGCGGAACGCCGCCGTGGTCACCTCCCCGCGCTCGTCCACCCGTACCGTCTCGAACAGCGTCGCGCCCAGTGCCTGGGCCACGCCGCCCTCGACCTGGCCGCGGCACTGCATCGGGTTCATGACCTTGCCCGCGTCGGCCGCGTGCACGCTGCGCAGGATCTTCATCTCGCCGGTGTCCGGATCGACCGCCAGCCGGAACCACTGCGCGTTGAAGGCCACCGAGCGGGGGGAGCCGCCCCAGTGGCCGTCCGCCGCGATCTCGTCGAGCCGGTTCTTGTCGTACGCGGCCTCGTACAGCTCCTTCAGGGTGACGGTCCGGCCCGCGCAGTCGAAGGACTCGGCCTCCAGCTTGCACAGGTGCCGGGCCACCCCCGTGTGCCGGGCCGCGAAGGTCTGCAGGCGCTCGGCGAGGGAGCCGGCCGCCAGCAGCACCGCCTTGCCCGCCACCACCGTGCCGGCCGAGCCGAACGCGCCGGTGTCGTGGCGGACCACGTCCGTGTCCGACTGGCGGACCGCGATCCGGTCGACCGTGGTGTTCAGCGCGCCGGCGGTGATCTGCTTGTGGACGGTCGTCGTGCCGTTGCCGAACTCGGCCGTGCCGACCGCGATGTCGTACGTGCCGTCGCGCAGCAGGCTGACCCGGGCGTCGGCGAAGTGGCCGCCCGGCGGGCCCGTCGCGATCATGGCGACGGCCGAGCCCGTGCCGGTGAGCCAGCCCTCGGGGACGTCCTCGTGGCTGCGGTCCTCGGCCTCGGCCTTGCGCACGATGTCCATGCACTGCTTCATCCCGTACGAGGCGATGAACAGGTCCTCCTCGTGGCCGATCGGGGTCACCATGTGGTCGCCGGCGCCGATGACGTTCTTCTCGCGCAGTTCGAGCGGGTCCATGCCGAGCCGGATCGCGAGTTCGTCCATCACCGATTCGAGGGCGAAGAGGACCTGCCCGAGGCCGTAGCCGCGGAAGGCGCCCGCCGGTACGCCGTTGGTGTAGACCGAGTACGCCTCGACTTCCTTGTTCGGTGCCTTGTAGACGGCGAAGGACTCGCCGGCGCTGTGGAACATGACCGCCGGGCCGTGGTTGCCGTACGCGCCGGTGTTGGCGACGATCCGGATGCGCAGCGCGGTGAGGGTGCCGTCGGCCTTGGCCCCGATCTTGATGGTGATCTTGAAGGGATGGCGGGTGGTGGCCCCGTGGAACTGCTCGGCCCGGGTGAATTCGAGTTTCACCGGGCGCCGCAGCTTCAGGGCGGCGAGGACCACGATGTCCTCGGCGAGCATCTCCTGCTTGCCGCCGAACCCGCCGCCCACGCGGCCCGCGACGACGCGGACCTCGTCCTCGTTCAGGTCGAAGAGCGCGCACAGCGCCCGCCGGGTCAGGAACGGGGCCTGGGTGGAGGAGCGGACGGTGATCCGCTCGCCGTCGCCCTCCTCCTTGGGCTCGAAGTAGGCGACGCAGCCGTGGGTCTCCAGGCTGGCGTGCTGCACGCGCTGGGTCTGGAAGGTCTCCTCGAGGACGACGTCCGCCTGCGCGTACCCCTCCTCCATGTTCCCGATCGTTCCGTGGACCTCGCCGCACACGTTGTTCTCGGCGCGGAAGATCCCGGATTCGGGGCCCTTGGGATGGATGACCGGGGCGCCCGGCAGCATCGCCTCCTCCGGGTTGATCACGTACGGGAGCTCCTCGTACGTGACGACCACGCGGCGGCAGCCCTCCTCGGCGGCCTGCTCGCTGTCGGCGACCACGGCGGCGACGCGCTGTCCGACGAAGCGGACCACGTCGTCCAGGACGCGGGTGTCCATCGGGTCTTCGGTGGGGTGCTCGTGCCGGGCGGAGGAGTACAGGTGCTCCGGGGCGTCGTGGTGGGTGAAGACGGCGTGCACCCCGGGGACCCGGAGGGCTTCGCGGGTGTCGATGCCGACGATCCGGGCGTGCGGGTGCGGGGAGCGCAGCAGCTTCATGTGCAGCAGCCCGGGGACCTCGACGTCGAAGGTGTAGCGGGCGGTGCCGGTGACGACCTGCGGGCCGGCCGGGGCGCCGGGGCTGCGGCCGACGGCCTGGCCGGCCTCGGGCTCCTCGATGTGCCTGACCCCGCGGACGGCGTCCTCGATGGCCCGGTAGCCCGTGCAGCGGCAGATGTTGCCCTTGAAGGCCCGCGGCAGGTCCTCCAGCTTGCCGTCGTCGTGGGCGGTGCCCTGCTCGGCCTGGAGGGCGGCGGTGGTCATCAGGAACCCGGCCGTGCAGAAGCCGCACTGGAAGCCCTGGGCTTCGAGGAACTGCTTCTGCGCCGGGTGGAGTTCGCCGCCGGGCTTGGCCAGGCCCTCGACGGTCGTGACGGAGCGGCCCTCGGCGCGGACGGCGGGGTAGAGGCAGCTGTGCACCGGGCGGCCGTCGACGTGGACGGTGCAGGCTCCGCAGTCGCCCTGGTCGCAGCCCTTCTTCACGCCGAACCAGCCGCGCTCGCGCAGGTACGTGCGCAGGCACTGGCCGGCGCGCGGCTCGTCCTCGAAGCGCTGCTCGTTGATCTCGATCTCGTAGCTCATCGGGGAGCCTCCTCCAGCGTGAGTTCGCGGCGGATCTCCTCCGCGAGGAGCAGCGCCATGTGCCGCCGCCAGTCGGGCAGCCCGTGGATGTCGTCGAACCACTCGTCGGGACGGACCGTGTCGTCGATGGCTGCCCGCAGCTCGGCGGCGGTCGGCCACAGGGCGAACCAGAAGCGGAAGGGCCGGGTGGTGGCGGCCGAGACGGTCAGGGCGAAGGAGCCGTCCCGGGGGTCGGCCGTGCCGATGATCAGGGCGCCGGAACGGCCCAGCCCGTACAGGGAGGCCTGGCGGAAGGCCGTCCGGCACTCCAGCGCGCGGGCCGGGATGCGCACCGAGCGCAGCAGTTCGCCCTCGTCCAGGTCCTTGATCCCGGCGCCGCGGATGAAGTCGGTGACGGGCAGCCGGCGGGTGGCGCCGTCCTGGCCCTGGAGCAGGACGGTGCCGTCGAGTCCGGCGGCCAGGGAGATGACCGGGCCGGCGGGCAGGCCGTTGCAGAGGTTGCCGCCGACGGTCGCCATGTTCCAGATCTTGAAGCTGGCCAGGAAGGCCCGGCAGCACTGCTCGACGAGCGGGGCGGCGGTCTTCGGCAGGGTTCTGCCGAACCGGGACAGCTCGGTGATGGTGCAGGTGGCGGCGATGTCGAGGTCGCCGTCGGGCTGCCAGGACAGCGGCGGCCAGCCCATCCGGGACAGGTCGACCAGCCGCCGGATGTGGGGCTGGGGCTCGGAGAAGAGGTAGGTGCCGCCGCCGAGCCAGGCGTCGCCGGGACGCCAGGGTTCGCGGCGGCGCGCGTCGCGCACGTCGAGCACCGTGTTGAGATCCAAGGTGGGCCACCAGCCTTTCCGGTCCGACGCGGGACACCGGCCACCCCGGGACACAGGACACCGGAGAACCGAGCGTTTCCAGTCAGTGAAGCAACGGGGAAGGGGCCGCGACGACTGTGGCCGGGCACGGAAACCGCCGTCCTCCGGGCGGTTCGCCCTGGACGATCAACCAAGAGGCCGACCGGGGCCTTGCCCTTGCATTTACGATGGTGTTTCTCGTATTCACCTCGCGAATGTGGGCTGCCGCCCGCCGCAAGGAGCCCCGCATGCACGTCCTCGACCTGCTCCAGTCCGACAATCTCGGCCTCACCCTGCTCTGGGGCGAGGAAGCCCTTCTCGGCCAGGAGGTCAGTGGCGTCACCGCCACCGACCTGGAGGACCCGCGCCGTTTCCTGGGGCCCGGGGAGCTCGTGCTCAGCGGCCTGGTGTGGTGGGCCGACGACGACCTGGCGAAAGCGGACCGGTTCGTCTCCGCGCTCGCCGAGGCCGGGGCCACCGCCCTCCTCGCCGGCGAGGAGACCCACGGCCGGGTCCCCGACGAACTGGTGGCCGCCTGCCGCGCCCACCGCGTACCGCTCGTGGCCGTGCCCGCGCAGACCAGCTTCCGGGCCGTCACCGAGGCGGTCTACCTGCGCCAGTGGGGCGACCTCAGCCGCCGCCCGACCCGGCTCTTCGCGCTCCCCGAGAACGTGCGCAGCGAACTCAGCCGCCTCCTCGAAGGCGGCGCCGGACCCGCCGAGCTGCTCGACCGGGCCTGCGCCCACCTGGGCAGGATCGCCTGCTACCTGCTGACCGCCAGCGGCCGTACCGTCGCCCGCACCCCGTCCGCACCCGCGATCCCGGCCCAGCGCGCCGGCGCACCGCGGGCGGGGCTCTCGCTGCGCATCGAGTCCGAGAGCTCCCCGTACGACGCCTGGCAGCTGCACGTGCCGGACGCGGACGCCGCGCCGCCGCGGGTGCTCCACGAGATCGCCGAGGTCTTCGCCCAGTACCGCGACGGCCGCGGGCGCCGCGGCGACGCGGCGCGCGCCGCCGGGCGGGAACTGGCCGCACTGCTGGAGGCCGACGGGCCGGCCGCGGACCCGGCGGCGCTGGAGGAGGCGCTGGCCGCGGCCGGACTCCCGGCGGGAGGCCCGTACCGGGTGCTCGCGGCGACGGACGGCGACGCCCTGGCCGAGGCGCTGGCCCACCTGGAGGACGTCCCGTGCGCGGTGGGCCGCTCGGTCGCGGTCCTGTACGAGGACCAGGACGCGGCGGTCGACGTCCCGGGCCGGCTCCGCTCGGTCTGGCCGCTGCTCCAGGCGTGCGGCGGCCCGGACGCGGACCTCCGGCTCGGCGCGGGTGCGCGGGCTCCGGGCGCCGAGGGACTACGCGCGTCGATGCACCAGGCCCGGTTCGCCCTGACGGCGACGGACGCGACGGCCCCGGTCCGTGCGGTGGAACAACTGGACACCCTGGCGGCCCTGTTGGCGGGGGTTCCGGAGGAGGTCCGCTCGGTCTACGCGCTGCGGACGCTCGGGGCGCTCGGCGACGGGATGCTGCGCGAGACGCTGGAGGTGTTCCTGGCGAACAACTGCTCCTGGACGCGCACGGCGGAGGCGCTGCACCTGCACGTGAACACGGTGCACTACCGGATCGAGCGGGTGGAGTCCCTGACGGGCCGTGACCTGTCCCGGCTGGACCACAAGCTGGACCTCTACGCGGCGCTGCGCTGCGGCTGACGGGCTGACGGGCTGACGGGCTGACGGGCTGACGCGCTGTCGGTCTGACCGTCTGACCGTCTGACCGTCTGACCGTCGGGCCGGCTGCGGGTCGCGGTCAGGGGAGGTCGACGTGGACCTCGGTGGACTTCACCCGGGCCGTGACGCTCACGCCGACCGCGATCCCGAGTTCCTCGACCGACTCCCGCGTCACCACGGACACCACCCGGTGCGGGCCCGACTGGATGTCCACCTGGGCCGCCACGTCGTCGAGCCGCACCGCCGTGACGATCCCGACGAAGGAGTTCCGCACGGAGGTCGCCGTGCCGTTCCCGGCAGGGGGCTGCGGCTGCGGCGCGCCGGCCCGCGCCTTGGCGAAGGCGGCCAGCGTCACCCCGTCGACGGACCGGGACCCGTCGGGCGTGCGGCGGACGGGCAGCCGCCCCCCGTCGGCCCAGCGGCGGACGGTTTCGGGGCTCACGCCCAGCAGGCCCGCAGCCTGCCCGATCGAGTACGACGGCACGCCCGCACCCTATCGCTGCCCGGCGGCCCCGGCCTTGGCCTGGACGGCGGCGACGTAGCGGACGGTGAAGAGCATCGGGACGGCGAACCCGGCGACCTGGACGAGCGTCGCGGGCGTCGAGTGGCCCTGGCCGGCGTGGGCGAGGGCGGCGAGGGCCCCGGCGGTGACCGTGAAGGCGGCGGTCCACACGGCGGTGATGACGACGTTGGCCCGGACGAACGGCCGCAGGCCCCACACCTCGCGCGGGGTGGTGCGCTTGGCGATGCCCAGGGTGAACGGCCTGCCCGCGAGCAGCGAGCCACCGGCGATGAGGGCCAGGACGGCCGAGGAGAGGGCCGCCGAGTAGGCGTGGACGCCCGAGTGCGGGTCGGTGAAGGCGATGACCGTCAGGGCCGCGAAGAAGACCGCCGAGCCGATCTCGATGATCAGCGCGTCGAACCCGGCCCCGGCCCTGCGCTGCGAGACGGCCACCGCGACCGCCGCGACGAGACCCGCGAGCGCGCCCCACTGCCACTGGGCGGACGGGAGCACGGCGAAGACGATCCAGGGAAGGAAGGTGCGTACGTAAGACATCGAGGCCCCCCGGGCTGTGACGAACGGCGAAGACATTCCTGTTCTGACATGTCGAAAGTAGATGTTCCAATGCTGACATGTCAAGGATGGAATGTAAGGTGAGGGGCATGAGCCTTCGACACGCCCTTCTCGGACTCCTGTCAGAGCGCCCGGCCAGCGGTTACGACCTGCTCAAGCGCTTCGAGACCTCACTGGCCAACGTCTGGCCCGCCACCCAGAGCCAGATGTACACGGAGCTGTCCAAGCTGGCCGACGCCGGAATGATCAGCGTCTCGGCGGAAGGCCCGCGCGGCCGCAAGGAGTACACCCTCACCGACGAGGGCCTGGCCGAACTGCGCCACTGGCTGACCGAGACCAAGCCCCAGCGCAACACCCGCAGCGACATCCTGCTGAGGGTCTTCTTCCTCGGCGTCCTCACCCCGGACCAGGCGCGGGGCTACCTGACGGAGCTGGCGGACCTGTCCGAGCAGGAGCACGAGGACCTGCGCCGGCTCGACGCCTCCATCGACTGGGGCGACGACACCCTGTCGGTCCACGGCCGGATCGCCCTGGAATACGGACTGCGCTTCAACGAGATGCGCCGCGAATGGGCCCGCTGGGCCGCCACCCAGATCCGCTGAGCGGAGAACGCCGGACGGAGAACGTCGAAGGGCCCCCCCCCCACCCCGGGGGGCGCCGCGGGGCCCGGGGGGGCGTCCGCCGGGCGCGGACGGGCGGCGGTGGGGGGGGGGGGGGGGGCGCCCGCCACCGTCGCACTGGTGCTGTGGGGC
>NZ_JBHYVA010000145.1:0-1728 GCF_042750055.1 Streptomyces sp. NPDC059456 | reverse complement strand
CGGGGCGCCGGTGCGCCCCCCCCCTTCTGCGTTGCGGCGCCTCTCGCGTCGCCTCCCCTTGCTCCCCCCCACCCCGCTGGGGGGGCCCCACCTCCACAACGTGCCCGGTGAGGCACTGGCGGAGGATACGAGATTCGAACTCGTGAGGGGTTGCCCCCAACACGCTTTCCAAGCGTGCGCCCTAGGCCACTAGGCGAATCCTCCGCGGCAAACAATACAAGACGTTGAGGGGTGCTCGCGAACGTGATCGTCCGCGGGGACTTCCGGCAGGGATCCGGGCGGGGCCGGGGCCGGGACCGGGTCGATTCCGGGGGCCCGCATCCGCTAGGGTGGGGCCCAGCCCCTCACGTGGCGCTATCTCACCCAACTCCCCCAGGGCCGGAAGGCAGCAAGGGTAAGTGGGCTCTGGCGGGTGCGTGGGGGGCGCTTTGCGTTCCGGGGCGGTCGGCGGGACGTCTTTGTCGGTGGGCCCGGATAACCTCGTAGACGTGTCGTCCCTTGCGCTGTACCGCCGCTACCGCCCCGAGTCGTTCGCCGAGGTCATCGGGCAGGAGCATGTCACTGTCCCCCTGATGCAGGCCCTGCGGAACAACCGGGTCAATCACGCGTACCTGTTCAGCGGTCCCCGCGGCTGTGGCAAGACCACCAGCGCGCGCATCCTGGCGCGCTGCCTGAACTGTGAGCAGGGTCCCACTCCCGACCCCTGCGGTGAGTGCCAGTCCTGCCGGGACCTGGCGCGCAACGGCCCGGGGTCGATCGACGTCATCGAGATCGACGCCGCCTCGCACGGTGGTGTGGACGACGCCCGTGACCTGCGGGAGAAGGCCTTCTTCGGGCCCGCCTCCAGCCGCTACAAGATCTACATCATCGACGAGGCCCACATGGTCACCTCGGCGGGCTTCAACGCCCTGCTGAAGGTGGTCGAGGAGCCGCCGGAGCACCTCAAGTTCATCTTCGCGACGACCGAGCCCGAGAAGGTCATCGGCACCATCCGGTCCAGGACGCACCACTACCCCTTCCGGCTCGTCCCGCCCGGGACGCTGCGCGACTACCTCGGCGAGGTCTGCGGCCGCGAGGGCGCCACGGTCGAGGACGGCGTGCTGCCGCTCGTCGTGCGGGCCGGCGCCGGGTCCGTGCGTGACTCCATGTCCGTCATGGACCAGCTCCTCGCCGGTGCCGCCGAGGAGGGTGTGACGTATGCCATGGCCACGTCCCTGCTCGGGTACACCGACGGCTCGCTGCTCGACTCCGTCGTCGACGCCTTCGCCGCCGGGGACGGGGCGGCGGCCTTCGAGGTCGTCGACCGGGTGGTCGAGGGCGGCAACGACCCGCGCCGGTTCGTCGCCGACCTGCTGGAGCGGCTGCGGGACCTGGTGATCCTGGCCGCCGTGCCCGAAGCCGGGGAGAAGGGGCTCATCGACGCCCCCGCCGACGTCGTCGAGCGGATGCAGGCCCAGGCCTCGGTGTTCGGCGCCGCCGAGCTCAGCCGCGCCGCCGATCTGGTCAACACCGGGCTCACCGAGATGCGCGGGGCGACCTCGCCGCGGCTCCAGCTGGAACTGATCTGCGCCCGGGTGCTGCTGCCCGCCGCCTTCGACGACGAGCGGTCCTTCCAGGCCAGGCTCGACCGGCTGGAGCGGGGCGGGTTCGGCGCGGGCATGGCCGCGGCCCCGGCCGGCGCGCCCGCCATGGGGTACGTACCCGGGCCCGAGGCGCACGGCATGGCCC
>NZ_JBHYVA010000144.1:6452-14837 GCF_042750055.1 Streptomyces sp. NPDC059456 | reverse complement strand
GGGTGCGGGCGCACCCTAGGCTGGGTCCGTGTTCACCTCACAGGGACCGACCGTCCGCGAGCTCGCCGTCCAGGCCCTCTCGTCCGTCGAACGCGGGTACGACCTGCTCTCGCCCAAGTTCGACCGGACCCCGTTCCGCACCCCCGACCGGATGCTCGACGCGGTCGAGGAGACGCTCGCCCGGTACGAGGGCTCCTTCGGCGCCGGGCTCGACGTGTGCTGTGGGACCGGCGCGGGGCTCGGGATGCTGCGGCGGCTGTGCCGGGACCGGGTCACGGGCGTGGACCTGAGCGCGGGCATGCTGGCCGGGGCCGCGCGGGCGCATCCCGACGAGCGCGTCGACCTCGTACGGGCCGACGCCCGGGCGCTGCCGTCCGCGCTGGCGGGCTCGTACGACCTGGCCGTCAGCTTCGGGGCCTTCGGGCACTTCCTGCCCGCCGAGCGGCCCGCCCTGTTCTCCGGGGTGCACGCGGCCCTGCGGCCGGGCGGCGTGTTCGCGTTCCCGATCGGGGCGCCGATCCCGCCGGCCTCGCCCGTGTGGTGGGCGGTGGCGGGCTTCGACGCGGCGATGCGGGTGCGGAACGCGCTGTGGCGGCCGCCGTTCGTGATGTACTACCGGACCTTCCCGCTGGGCGGGGTCCGCGCCGACCTGCGCGCGGCCGGGTTCACGGTGGAGACGGTCCCCCTGGACCACTTCGGCCGCCGCGACGACGGAACCCCGCGCTGGCGCCTGGTCCTGGCCCGCAGGCCCGGCTAGCCTCGCGCTCGCCACGAGCGCCGGTACGGAAGCACGGGTTGAGTAGGCTCGCCCCGCACCCTCTGGAGGACACCATGGCAGCCGGGATCCCCCACTTCTGGCGGGTCGAGGACGAGGGGGGCGAGCCCGTCGTCCACGTCTACGAGCTGGACACGGTCACCCGGACGTACGTTCCGACCGGGATCCATCGTGACCGGCTCAAGGTGGCGGTGCCGTTCCCCGTGGACCTCGACCTGGGCACGCTCACCCCCTGACCAGGCGGGCGCGGAGTTCGCGCTTCAGGACCTTGCCGCTCGCGTTGCGTGGGAGTTCGGGGACGAATTCGACCGTGCGCGGGACCTTGTAGTTGGCCATCTCGCGGCGGGACCAGGCGATCAGGTCGTCGGCGGTGAGGGTGGAGCCGGGGCGGCGCACCGCGTAGGCCTTGCCGACCTCGCCGAGCCGCGGGTCGGGAACGCCGACGACGGCGACGTCCGCGATGTCCGGGTGCAGGCCGAGGAGTTGTTCGATCTCGGCGGGGTAGGCGTTGAACCCGCCGACGATGAACATGTCCTTGATCCGGTCGGTGATGCGCAGGTTGCCCCCGGCATCGAGGACCCCGACGTCGCCGGTGCGCAGCCAGCCGTCGGGGGTGACGGCCGCGGCGGTTTCGGCCGGGTCCTCGAAGTAGCCCTGCATGACGTGGTGGCCGTGGACCCACACCTCGCCCGCGGTGCCGGCGGGCGAGGCGTGCCCGTGCCGGTCGACGATCTTGACGCGGGTGCCGGGTATGGCCCGCCCGGAGGTCGAGGCGATGACCTCGGCCGCGTCGCCGCGGCGGCACATGGTGACGATGCCGCTGGCTTCGGAGAGCCCGTACGCGGTGAGGACGGTGGAGATGTGCAGTTCGCCGCGGAGCCGTTCGACGAGCCGGAGCGGGACGACGGCGGCGCCGGTGACGACCAGGCGCAGGGCGGTCAGGTCGTGGTGGTCGCGCTGGGGGTGGTCGAGGAGGGACTGGTGGAGGGTGGGCGGGCCGGGGAGTACGGAGATCCGCTCGGCGGCGATGTTGGCGAGGACGGTGTCGACGTTGAAGACGGGCTGGGGGACCATCGTGGCGCCGCGCATCAGGCAGGCGATGATGCCGGCCTTGTAGCCGAAGGTGTGGAAGAAGGGGTTCACGATCAGGTAGCGGTCGCCCTCGCGCAGGCCGGCGAGTTCGCTCCAGACGTCGTAGCAGCGCAGGGACTGGGCGTGGGTGATGACGGCGCCCTTGGGGCTGCCGGTGGTGCCCGAGGTGAAGATGATGTCGGAGGGGGCGTCGGGGCGGATCGACTCGGCGCGCTCGCGTACGGCGTCGGCGCCGACGGCGTCGCCTCCGGCCAGGAACTCCTTCCAGGTGCGGAAGGACTCGGGGGCGTCGTCGGCGAGGACGACGACCTGTTCGAGGTGCGGCAGTCCGGGCAGTGGGCCGGTGCCGTCCCCCTCGGCGGCGGCGCGGCGCAGGGAGGCGACGTACGAGGTGCCGAGGAAGGTGCCGGTGACGAAGAGGAGCCTGGCCCGGCTGCGCCGCAGGACGTACGCGGCTTCTGAGCCCTTGAAACGGGTGTTGAGGGGGACGAGGACGGCGCCCGCCGAGACGGCGCCGAGGGCGGAGACGATCCATTCCAGGGTGTTGGGGGCCCAGACGGCGACCCGGTCCCCCGGTTCGATCCCGGCGGCGAGGGCGGCGGCCGCGGCGCGCTCGACGCGCTCGCCGAGCTGCGCGTAGGTGATGCGGACGCGTCCGTCGACGACGGCCTCGCGGTCGGCGTGGCGGTCGGCCGCCGCGCGCACCAGTCCCGCGATGCTGCCCCAGCGCAGATCCCCCCGCGCGTCTTCGCTCATCGCACTCCCCTCCCAGTAGCTGACTATCCGTCAGATTAGCTGTAGCCTTCGCGGCTGTCAGTACTGGTGCAGCCCCGGAGGTGGCGATGGCGGCAACACTCAAGGACGCTACGGCGATAGTCGGGATCGGCCAGACCGCCTTTGCCAAACGGCTCCCCGAGTCCGAGAAGGAACTCGCCTGTCGCGCCATCCTGGCCGCGCTCGCGGACGCCGGGATCGCGCCCTCCGAGGTCGACGCGTTCTCCTCGTACACGATGGAGGAGACCGACGAGGTCGAGGTCGCCAAGGCCATCGGCGCCGGCGACGTCACCTTCTTCTCCAAGATCGGCTACGGCGGCGGCGGTTCCTGCGCCACCGTCGGCCACCTGGCGGCCGCCGTCGCCACCGGGCAGGCGAGCGTCGGCGTCGCCTGGCGCTCGCGCAAACGCGGCTCCGGCCCGCGCCCCTGGAAGAACACCGCCGTCCAGCTGCCCACCCCCGGCCAGTGGACGCGCCCCTTCGGACTGCTGCGCCCCGCCGACGAGATCGGCATGCTGGCCCGCCGCTACATGCACGAGTACGGCGCCACCCGCGACCACCTCTTCAACGTCGCCATGGCCTGCCGCAACCGGGCCAACGAGAACCCGGCCGCGATGATGTACGAGCGCCCGCTGACCCGCGAGATGTACATGACCTCCCGCATGATCAGCGACCCGCTCTGCCTCTTCGACAACTGCCTGGAGACCGACGGGGCGCTCGCCTGCGTGATCGTCTCCGCCGAGCGCGCCCGGGACTGCCGCCAAAAGCCCGTGTACGTGCACTCCGTCGCACAGGGCCTGCCCGCACAGCACCACGGCATGGTCAACTACTGGAACGACGACCCGCTGTCCGGGCCCGCCTGGACCGCCGCCCGGCACCTGTGGAAGCACGCCGACTTCGGGCCGCAGGACGTGGACGTGGCCCAGATCTACGACGCCTTCACCCCGCTCATCCCGCTGTCCCTGGAGGGCTACGGCTTCTGCGGGCGCGGCGAGGGCGCCGCGTTCACCGAGGGCGGCGCCCTGGAGATGGGCGGGCGACTTCCGGTCAACACGGGCGGCGGCGGCCTGTCCGAGGCGTACGTGCACGGCTTCAACCTGATCAACGAGGGCGTCAAGCAGCTCCGGGGGATCTCCACCGCCCAGGTGCCGGACGCCGCGACCTGCCTGGTGACGGCGGGCGAGGGTGTCCCCACGTCCGCGATCCTGCTGCGAGCCTGAGGAGCCGAACATGACCGCCGACACCACTGGCGCGGCCCGCGCCGAAGAGCTGCTCCTGCCGGTCCCCGACGAGGACGGCGCGCCCTTCTGGGAGTACGCCGCCCGGGGCGAGCTCCGCGTCCAGGCCTGCACCGCGTGCGGCCGGCTGCGCTTCCCGCCCAGACCGTGCTGCCCGCACTGCCAGTCCTTCGACTCCGAGTGGCGGGCGATGTCCGGCCGCGGCCGCATCTGGTCGTACGTGCGGCCGCACCCGCCGCTGCTTCCCGCGTACGCCGCGCAGGCCCCGTACAACGTGATCCTCGTGGAGCTCGCCGACGCCCCGCACATCCGCCTCGCCGGGAACCTGGTCGCCTCCCCCGACGCCCCGCTGAACTCGGTGGACCCGGCCCGGCTGCGCATCGGCGCCCGGGTCCAGGTGGTGTTCACGCGGACCGGCGCGATCACCGTGCCGCGCTGGGTACCGGAGAAGTCGTGACGCTGCGGGTGGAGCGGGACGGGAAGAGCGGGGTCGCGGTCGTCACCCTGGACCGGGAGCGCAAGCACAACGCGATCGATCTGGCGACCGCCGCGGAACTGGCGGACACCTGGCGGGAGTTCCGCCGCGACGAGGACGTCCGCGCGGTGGTGCTGACGGGGGCCGGCCCGGCCGCCTTCTGCACGGGCGTCGACCGGGGCGTCACCGTCCCGCAGCCCGCCTCCCCGTACTCGGTCGACGACCCGCTGCTGTCCGTCGGGCCGAAGGCGAACGACCTGTGGAAGCCGGTGGTCGCCGCCGTCAACGGCATGGCGTGCGGCGGCGCCTTCTACCTGCTCGGCGAGTCGGAGTTCATCGTCTCCTCGCGCACCGCCACGTACTTCGACCCGCACACGGCGTACGGGATGGTCAGCGCGTACGAGGCCGTGTACATGGCGCAGCGGATGCCGTTCGGGGAGGCCGCCCGGATGTCCCTGATGGGAACGGCGGAACGGCTCTCCGCGCAGCGGGCGTACGAGATCGGCCTGGTCTCGGAACTGGCGGCGCCCGAGGAGCTGCTGCCGGCGGCGGTGCGGGCGGCGCGGACGCTGGCCGGGTATCCGACGGAGGCCGTGCAGGGCACCGTACGGGCCCTGTGGTCGGCGAAGCAGGCCGCGCTGGCGCAGGCGCTGGCACAGGCCCCGGCGCTGATCTCGCTGGGCAACCTGCCGCCGGAGCGGCAGGCGGACCTGTTCGCGGGGCGCCGGGCGGCGGCGCCGCAGCCGCGGGTCCGCTAGGGCTGACGGTCCGCCGGGGGCGCGGGTCCGCCGCGGCCCCGGGTGCAGCGGGGCGCGGGTGCGCCGGGGGTGCCGGGTGGCGCGGGTGCGTCAGTTGATCGTGCCGAGGACGCAGCCGGTGACCTCGGCCGCCTTGTCCTTCTGGACCATCGCGGCGGTGACCGTCTGGGTTTCGCGCGCCTTCAGCGAGACCCGGACGGAGGTCCGCTCGACGACGCCGGACGCGCCCTGGAAGACGACGGGGACGTCGACGAGGCGTGCGGTGTCCACGTCCGAGGTCACCTTGAGGACGGCCTTCGGGCTGCCGGGGCCGGCACAGGTGACGACCTGGGCGTGTGCGGGCGGGCCGGCGCTCTTGCTGGGCGAGGGGGTCGACTTCCCGCTGCCGCCGTTGCTCCCGCCGCTGCTGCCGTTGTCACCGTCGTGGGTGCTCCGTTTCTTGGAGCCGGTGCATCCTCCGCCGCTGCCGCTGCTCTTGCTGCCGTGCCCGTGCGACGAGAACCCGGTGAGCGCGAACACGACGGCGACCAGCACCGCGGTGAACCTGATGCGACGTCCAGCCACCATGGCCCGATTCCCTCCCCTGGACAACGGCGGGCCACGCTATCACCGCCCGCGCGCCCGGGGCGGGGCTCCGCGGCCGGTCTCGTGCAGGAAACGTGAGGGCTCCCCCGGGGCTTGGCCCGTTCACAGTTGCCGTGCATATGATCAAACCTGGCCAACGGGGGAGGCGTGTCGTGTCCGGTTCCTTGTGGCGCAGTAGAAGCTGATCATGCTGTAACAGGGGGATGCGGTGCTGACCTACTCGGAAGTCATGACCACGGACCTGGGCCTGCTGACGACGGCCGCCGGCAAGTGGGAATCGATGGCGGGTGAGATCAAGAAGGTCGAGACCCGCTACGGCGAGACCGTCCAGAAGATCACCATGGGCGACACCTGGTCCGGTGTCAGCGCCGGGGCCGCCCACACCCGCTTCCAGGCGACCCGGTACGAATACGCGGCCGCGCAGACCCAGGCGAAGGCGATCGCGAGCCTGCTGCGGGAAGCGCACACGCAGTTCGCCGACCTGAAGAAGAAGCTGGAGAGCGCCCGCGACGACGCGATAGCCGCCGGCATGACGGTCTCCGAGGGCGGGAACGTCGCCTTCGACTGGAGCAAGCTCACGCCCTCCGAGCGCAGCGCGTACCACCACGACCCCGACGGCCAGAAGACGGTCAGCGACGCCGTCTCCAAGTGGCAGAAGCACATCGACGACCGCGTGAAGGCGGTCGACGAACTCGACCAGAACGTGAAGCTCGCGCTGAGCGCCGAAGTCGTCGACAGCAACAAGGACGCCCTCGGCAAGGGCGCGGACGAGACCCTCAACGGCTTCAACGCGGGCGCCGAGGGCAGCCTGGACAAGGCCGTGAAGGACGCCAAGGCGGCCAAGGTCGACGAAGCGGACGTCAAGACGAAGGAAGACTCCGTCAAGGTGACCGGGCCGGATGCCGGCGTCACCGTCACCGGCGTCAAGAACGGCAAGGAAGGCCAGGTCAAGGCCTATGCCGACCTCTTCCACGCGACCGCGAAGGGGGAGACGAACGTGGGCGGCGTCAAGCTCGCCGGCGTGGACGACTTCGTCATCGGGGCCCGCGGCTCCGCGAGCTACGGTTTCACCGACAAGGGCCTCAGCGGCAAGGCGGAGGTGTCCGCGGGTGTCCGTACGCTGACGAGCGTCAACGCCGAGTACGGCTACGTCGGCGCCAACGGGCGCGTCGAGGGCTTCGCCGGCGGCGAGGCCCAGGCCACCGTGGGCGTCGGCAAGGACGGCCTGAACGCCGGTGCGAAGGCGTTCGCCGGCGCCAAGGCCAGCGCCGCCGGCGGCGGGGAGCTCGCCGGGATCGGCGCCGGCGGCACCGCGGAGGCCTGGGCCGGCGCAGGAGCCGAGGCCAAGGCGACCTTCGGCAAGGGCGACGACGGCAAGTGGCACATCGGCGGCAAGGTGGGCGTCGCCCTCGGCGTCGGCGGCTCCGTGGGCGCCGAGTTCACGGTGGACCCCGACAAGGTGGGCGACGCCTTCGGTGATGCGGCCGACGCGGTCGGCGACTTCGCGGGCGGGGTCAAGGACACCGTCGGCGGATGGTTCGACTGATGTACGTTTCCGAGGAAGGAGGGCCGGAGAAAATGCCCACGACACTGCCCGTACCCATCGAATTCAGCCTGCCGGACGACTGGCAGGCCGCCCCTCCGGACGAGGTCGGCGCGCCGGACGCGGCGTTCATCGCGCTGCACCCGCACCCGGACTCCGGGTTCACCGCCAACATCACCATCGACGGCGACTTCATGCCGGACGGGACGACGCTGGAGGAGCTCGCCGACGCCTCGGCGGTGCGGGTCCGCGCGATCGCGGAGACCGCGGAGATCGTCGGCCGCCGTGCGATCGGCTCCCCCGAAGCGCCGGGCCTGACGCAGCGGCTGACCCTGTCGGCCGTCGTCGCCGGGGTCCACCGCGACCTCGTCCAGACGCAGGTCTACATGACGCTCCAGGACGCCGGGGACCCGCACCGGCGCGCGATGATCCGGACGGTGCTGACCGCCACCGCCGCACAGCACGACAGCGTCCTCGGAGACTTCCAGGACTTCCTGCGCACGGTGCGCCCCGACACGAAGGCGGCGGACTGACGATGGGCCTCTTCAACAAGCTCACCGGCACCCGGCGCCCCGACTCCGGTGTCGCGCCGCGGAGCGCCGCGGAGGTCCGGGAGGCACTGCTCGCGGTCAACGCACCGGACAAAGCGTACGTCGTGCGCAACGCCCGGCCCGCGGAGAACGCCGACCTGGTGGCCGAGTGGCGGATCCTCGACCCTTCCTGGCACACCTTCTTCTTCGCGTCCCAGCTGGACCGCACCCTCAAGATCAGGATGCGGCTGGTCGGCGACAAGCTCGAGGTGCGGGCCCTCGACGAGCAGCTGGAGGTCAGCTGGGTCGGGGGGACGCCGAGGCTGGCCACGGGAGCCGAGTACAGCCGCGGCCAGGTGACCACGGTCTCGAAGCGGTGGACGATCGAGAAGGGGCCCGACGGCAAGCGGAGCCTGACCGAGGACTTCGCCTTCGACACGGGCCAGCTGAAGGACCCCCTGCGGGAGGCGGTCCTCGCCGCGGACTGGACCTGGCGCGGGGTGCTCCTCAAGCTGTGACCACGTGGCGGGGGGGGGGGGGGGGGCGCGCGCGCGGGGGGGGCGGGGGGGCGGCCGCGCGGCGCGGCGCGGGGGGGGCGGAGGGGGGAGCCGCCGC
>NZ_JBHYVA010000144.1:0-6442 GCF_042750055.1 Streptomyces sp. NPDC059456 | reverse complement strand
CCCCACCGGGGGGGCCCCGGGGGGGGGGCCCCCCCCCCGGGGGGGGGGGGGGGGCCCGCCGAGCCCGTGCAGGCGGGGATCAGGCCTCGACGACGCCGGAGGCCGCGATCTCGATCTTGGCGCGGGTGGCGCCCGAGGGGGTGCCGAGCTTCTCGATCTGGTCCACGATCTCCGAGCCCTCGACGACCTCGCCGAAGACGACGTGCTTGCCGTCGAGCCACGGGGTGAGGACGGTGGTGATGAAGAACTGCGAGCCGTTGGTGTTGCGGCCGGCGTTCGCCATCGACAGCAGGTACTTGCGGTCGTGCTTCAGCGTGAAGTTCTCGTCCTCGAACTTCTCGCCGTAGATGCTCTTGCCACCGGTGCCGTTGTGGTTGGTGAAGTCACCGCCCTGGAGCATGAACTGGGGGATGACGCGGTGGAAACCGGAACCGGCGTAGCCGAAGCCGTTCTGGCCGGTGGCCAGCTCGCGGAAGTTGCGCGCCGTCTTCGGGACGACCTCGTCGAAGAGGTTGAAGACGATGCGGCCGGCGGGCTGGCCGTCGATGTTGATGTCGAAGTAAACGTTGCTCATGGGGTCCATCCTGTCACTCCAGGTGCTGCGCGCGACCCGGAGGGGCCCGAAACCCCTCACCCGGCCGTACGCGTCCCCGTGCCCTTGGCCGCGTCCAGGGCGTACACGCAGCGGTCCTTGCTGCATGCGTAGACCACGCCCGCCTCGGCCACCGGGGCCCCGGTGATCTCGCCGCCCGTGGCCAGCTTCCAGCGCAGCTGGCCGCCCGCCGCGTCCAGGGTGTACAGGCAGTGGTCGGCGGAGCCGAAGTGCACCCGGCCGTCCGCGACCACCGGCGGGCCGGTGATCTCGCCGCCCGCCGCGAACCGCCACTTCGGGGTGCCGGTGACCGCGTCGAGCGTGTACAGGGCGCTGCCCGCGCCCAGGTGGACGTTGCCGTTCGCGACCAGCACCGGGTCCGAGGAGGCCCGCGGCTCGGTGGCGATGCGCCAGCGGTCCGTGCCGGTGACGGCGTCCAGGGCGTAGACGGTGCCCAGGTAGTCCGCGAGGTAGACCCCGCCGCCGGTGACCGCCGCGCCGGGCGCGAACGCCGGGGCGGCCAGGAACACCGCGGGGGCCTCGAAGTGCCAGCGGACCCGGCCCGAGGCCCGGTCCACGGACAGCACGCGGGTCCCGGCGGCGATGTAGACGTTGCCGTCGGGGGCCGGGTTGACCCGTACCGGGACGTTGCCGCAGGAGGCCGCGTCGCCGACCGGGTACGACCAGGCCTCCCGGCCGCTGCGGGCGTCCAGGGCGCGCAGCCGCGCGTCCTGCCACACGTACACCGTTCCGTCGTGCAGGACGGGGGCCGCCTCCGGGGTCTCGAAATCGCTCTGGGCGCCGGTCAGCTCCCACAGCTTCTGCCCGTTCGAGGCCTCCCAGCCCTGTACGCCGCCGCCGCGCGTGGCGGTGATGACGGTGCCCCGCTCGGCGCGCAGCGCGTACACCCAGGCGTCGGTGTTCAGCCGCCACCGCTCGGAGCCGTCGCCGGCGTCGAGGGCGTAGAGGGACGGGCCGTCGGAGGCGTGGATGCGGCCGTCCGCGACGGCCATGGACCAGGCGACGTCGCGGGTCTTGAACTGGCGGCGGCCGCTGGCCACGTCCAGGGCGTGCACCTCGAAGGAGGTCACGTACAGCAGGTCTCCGGCGACGGTCGGGGTGCCCCAGACCTCGTTCGACATGCGGAAGCGCCAGGGTCGCCAGCGGCCGCTGTCCGGGGCCGGACCGGGGCTCGGCACCACGGCGGAGGAGGCCGGGGAGGACGCCGGACCGGCCACCGCACCGCCGCCGGGCGGGCGGACCCAGCCCGTCGCCGCATCCGCGGCGGAGGCGTGCGCGGCGGGCGCGGCGGCGCTCGCCCGCGGCCCGGGGCCGATCGGCACCGGGGAGCCGCCGATCAGCACGGGCTCCCCGGACGGCGCGGGGGACGCCGGCCGCGGCGGGTGCTGCGGGCGCTGGGGCAGGGCCTGGCCGGTCCGCGGGTCGACCCAGGGGTCGGCGCCGCCGCGCGGCTCCCTGCGGTGCGTGGCGGCCTCGGCGCCGCGCCCCGTGGAACGGCCGGGGGCGGGGACCGGTGCGGCGGGAGTGCGCTGGCCCGCCCGCCGGGCCTCGATCATCGCGACGGCCCGGCCCGGCAGCCACGCCGAGGCGGTGCCGCTGTCGTCGCCGCCGTCGAAGAGGTGCGGGGCGAGCTGCGCCTGGAGGTCGGCGGGGGTCGGGCGCTGGGTGGCGTCCATCTGCATGCAGGAGTCGATCAGGGGCCGCAGCTCGTCCGGGAGCCCCTCCAGGTTGGGCTCGTCGCGCAGCAGCATGAACACCGTCTCCACCGGGTTGGCCCCGTGGTACGGCGGATGCCCGGTCGCGGCGAAGACCAGCGTCGAGCCGAGGGAGAAGACGTCGCTGGCGCCCTTGACGCTGCGCGAGTCCTTCGCCTGCTCGGGTGACATGTACGCGGGCGTGCCGACGGCGACGTTCGTCATGGTCAGGCGCGTGTTGGAGACGCCGCTCGCGATGCCGAAGTCGATCACGCGCGGGCCGTCCTCGACGACGAGCACGTTGGACGGCTTCAGGTCGCGGTGGACCAGGCCGGCGCCGTGGATGGACTGCAGTGCCTCGGCGATGCCGGCGGCGAGCCACCGTACGGCCTGGGCGGGCATCGGCCCGCACTCGTTGACGATCTCCTCCAGGGAGGGCGCCGGGACGTACGCGGTCGCCAGCCACGGCACGGCGGCCCGCGGGTCGGCGTCGACCACGGCGGCCGTGTAGAAGCCGGACACGGCGCGCGCCGCCTCCACCTCGCGGGTGAAGCGCACCCGGAACAGCTGGTCCTCGGCGAGCTCGGTGCGCACCGTCTTGATCGCCACGCGGCGTCCCGATGCCGACCGTGCGAGATAGACCAGCCCCATGCCGCCGGCGCCGAGCCGTCCCAGCACCTCGAAGGGGCCGATCCGTCTCGGGTCGTGCTGCGTCAGCTGCTCCACCACTCGCCTCCACACCTCCCCGTACGGGCCCTTGCCTGGCCCGTTCCACCTGCACGCGCCGTCTGCACGGCGGTCGGCCCCGTGCAGCGTCTCACCCCGGGCGCCGCCCGGGGTCGTGCAACCCCGATTCTGTCAGGCCCGCGCCGGGGCCGCGTCGCCACAGTCCGCGCGGGTCGGACGGGCGGACCCGCCGCGGCGGCCCGGCGGCGCCTATTGCACCGGGCCCGGACGTGCCTCGGAGAGCAGCGCGAACACCGCGCCCTGGTTGTCGGCGACGACCGCGATGCGCCCGTACGGCGTGTCGAAGGGGTCGGCGGTGACGCGGCCGCCGAGCCGCTTCACCGTCGCGACGGACTCGTCGCAGTCCGGGACGGCGAAGTACACGAGGAAGTGCGCCGGCATGATCTCGGGGAACGCGTCCGTGATCAGGCTGCGCCCCAGCACGGCGGTCTCCGCCCCCGGCCTGCTGCCGGGCGGGGACCACAGCCGGTACTCGACGCCCGAGCCGGCGTCGTCCTGGTCCTCGGGGACGTAGCCGAAGACGTTGGCGTAGAAGACGTCGACGGCGTCGCGGGCCCGGGTGTAGAGCTCGCTCCAGCAGTACGTGTACGGCTCCTGCTGGGCCTCGAAGCCGTGGTGGGTGCCGGGCTGCCACAGGCCGAAGACGGCGCCGCCGGGGTCTGCGGCGAGCGCGGCGCCCCCGTACGGGCCCACCGGCTGGGGGTCCATGACCATCTGGCCGCCGGAGGCGCGGATGCGGGCGGCGCACGCGTAGGCGTCCGAGGTGTAGAGGTAGATCCCCCAGACGGTGGGCATGCGGCCGTCGGGTTTGGGCGCGAGGGCGGCGACGTTGCGGCCGCCGCTGTAGGCCTGGGTGTAGCCGCCGTACTCGGGTCCGGCGCCGGCGCCGAAGGTCCACCCGAAGAGCTCACCGTAGAAGCGCTTGCCCGCCTCGACGTCCGGAAGCGAGGCATCCACCCAGCAGGGTGTGCCCTCCGCGAATGCGGCCATGGCCCGTTTCCTTCCGTTGTGCCCCTCGGCCATGATCTGCCCGAAAACTTGTCCACAGCCTGTTGACAAGACTAATCGGGGGATTTCGAGAGGAAGCGGGCGGGGTGGCCGGGGTCCGCGGCCGCCCGATTTCGCACGGGATCCGCCCGGGATCCGCCCGGGTCCCGCCCATCACGCACCCGGAATCGACACCTCCACGGCGGCTCCCGGGCGCCCAGTCCGCCCGGGACCCGTCCGGAACCGGCCGCCCGCGGCGGTCCGGGGCACGGCCTTCGCCCAGGCCAGGTGTCGGGTAACCCCATTTGCAGGCGGCCGAATCGCGCGCAGATCACCCCTCGGTAAGCTGACGGCATGACAGGACAAGTACGCACCGTCGACGGCCGCGTGGCCGGCCGGCGCGGCCAGGCGACGCGGCAGAAGCTGCTCGACTGCCTCAGCGAGATGCTCAGCTCCTCGCCGTACCGCGACGTCAAGGTGATCGACGTCGCCCGCAAGGCCGGCACCTCCCCCGCGACCTTCTACCAGTACTTCCCGGACGTCGAGGGCGCCGTCCTGGAGATCGCCGAGCAAATGGCCACGGAGGGCGCGCAGTTGACGGCGCTCGTCGAGGGCCGCAACTGGGTCGGCAAGGCCGGCTGGCAAGCCGCCGAGGAACTCGTCGAGGGCTTCCTGGACTTCTGGCGGCGCAACGACGCGATCCTGCGGGTCGTCGACCTCGGCGCGGCCGAGGGCGACAAACGCTTCTACAAGATCCGCATGAAGATCCTGAACTCCGTCACCAACTCCCTCACGGAGTCGATGAAGGAGCTCCAGGCCAAGGGCAAGGTCGACAAGGACCTCAGCCCGGCGGCAATGGCGGGTTCGCTGGTCGCGATGCTGGCCGCGGTCGCCTCGCACCAGAAGGGCTTCCAGACCTGGGGCGTCAAGCAGGCCGAGCTCAAGCCGAACCTGGCGCTGCTCGTCCACCTGGGCGTCACCGGCAAGAAGCCGACCAAGTAACGGCGGACCCTCCCCGGGTCCGCCGCCCTCCCCCGTCGTCGAACCCCCGGCCGTCCGCCGCGATCAGCGACGCTCCAGGCGGAACAGCCGGATCTCACGCTCGATGCGTGCCTGGTACGTCGCGTACGGCGGCCAGAACCCCAGCACGGCCCGCCACGCCGCCGCGCGTTCCTCGCCCTCCAGCAGCCGGGCCCGTACGGCGATGTCCTGCCCCTTCCAGCTCACTTCCGCATCAGGATGCCTGAGCAGGTTCCCGGTCCATGCCGGGTGCCCGGGGCGGCCGAAGTTGGAGCCGATCAGGATCCAGCTGACGCCTCCCTCCTCCGGCATGCAGGCGAGCGGCGTGGTGCGCGGTTCGCCCGTCCTGGCGCCCTTGGCGGTCAGGATCACGCCGGGGAGCATCCGGGCGCTGAGCATGACCTTGCCGCGGGTCAGCTTGTGCACCGCCTTGTCCATGGCGGGGATGAAGTGCGGTGCGATCTTGGCGAACAGCATGGTCGAGGAGACCTTCTGCATCAGCTTGACGCCGGGAGCCATCAGACGGCCGCCTTCTCCTGGGGGGTGGTGAACAGGCCCGCGCCGTGGGCGGCGTGCGCCCGCAGCCGGTGGACGGGGCCGAACAGCAGCTCGTCGGCCGCCGCCCGCTTGAAGTACAGGTGCGCGTCGTGCTCCCAGGTGAAGCCGATGCCGCCGTGCAGCTGGATCGCCTCGCCCGCCGTGATCCGCAGGGCCTCCAGGGCCTGGCCGAGGGCGAGGCCGCCCTGGCGGGGGTCCCAGGCGGCGTAGTAGGCCGCCGACCGGGCCGCCTGTACCTGTACGTACAGGTCGGCCAGCCGGTGTTTGACCGCCTGGAAGGAGCCGACGGGCCGGCCGAACTGCTCCCGCCCGCGTACGTACTCCACCGTGCGGGCCAGCGCCTGCCCGGCCGCGCCGGCCGCCTCGGCGGCGAGGACCGCGGCGGCGGTGCGGCCGGTGGCGGCCAGTGCGGCGAGGACGCCTTCGCCGGTGGCGCCCTCGGCGTCGGCGCCGATGTCAGGGCCGGTGTCGGCGCCGAGCAACTCGGCAGGCGTGTCGCGCAGTTGGACGCGTGCCTGGGGGCGGGTCTCGTCCAGCGCGGTCTGCCGCGACCGGACCAGCCCGGGGGCGTCCTCCCGTACGAGGAACAGCAGGGTCCGGCTGCGGGCGAACCCGCCGGTGTGTGCGGCGACCAGCAGGAGCGGGGCGCTGTGCCCGTCGAGCACCTGCGCGACCTCCCCGTACAGCCGCCAGCCGTCGGCGCCGGAGCCGCTCGTACGGGCCTGCACCCCGCCGGCCCGGCCCCCGCCGGCCCAGTCGCCGGGGGCGTTGTCGCCGGTCAGGGCGAGGGCCGTGGACAGTGCCGGGCCGGGGACGGCGAGGG
>NZ_JBHYVA010000143.1:0-14846 GCF_042750055.1 Streptomyces sp. NPDC059456 | reverse complement strand
GGGGGGGGCGCGCCCCCCCCCCCCCGCCCCCGTCCGGGACGGTGTCCCGCGGGCAGTGGCCGACCGCGGCCCGGAACAGCGCCGAGGCCCTGAACTTCGCGTCGCTCAAGGTCACCGCGCGGCCCAGGATCGCCGACTTCCCGCTCGCGGTGATGCCCGTGACGACGAGGACCCCCGGCGGGCCGTTCAAGAAGGAGACCAGCGAGGCGTTCAGGCGCCTGCGGCCGGAGAAGTACCAGCCGGTGTCGTCGGCGCCGGTGCGTCCGCTGGCCTTCTCCAGCCAGTAGTCCAGGTCTTCCGGCGTCGCCGCCACCTCCTGCCGGCTCTCCTCCACCGCGGCCCGCTCCGGCCGGTGGCCCGGGTTCGGCAGCGCGGTGGTCGGCACGTGCAGCTTGCCGCTCGACAGCGCGCGGCAGTCGAGGGACAGACTGCGGCCGAGCTCCGCGCCGACCGTCTGCGCCGCCTGGTACAGGGCCCGGCTGAACTCCTCCATCGACAGGTAGGGGCGGGTGATCCCGCCGGCCGTGCGCAGCCACTCGTGGGCCCGGCTCAGGACGAGCGCGAACTCCCGCCCCCGCACCTGCATCTTGGGCGCCGCGGTGGTCAGGACGTTCAGCGTGGCGCGCGCCGTGCGCGCGGAGTCCAGGCTCCGCAGGAGTTCCAGCAGCTCTCCCGCCGCGTCGGCGGACTCGCACATGTTCACGATCACCAGGACGTCCCGGGCGTGCGAGTCGAGCGCGGCCGTCACGATCTCCGCCGTGCGCATCCCCGTCCCCGGGAGCCGGTGGGGTTCGGTCGGGGGCCGGACCGCGAAGTGCCTGGCCGCGCCCGAGGTGAGCCCGTGGCCCGACACGTACAGCACCACGGGGACGTCCGGCTCCGCGTCCCGGATCCGCGACGACTCCAGGAAGCACTCCACGTCATGGCGGCTGGTCACCGACCGCGCGGGCGCGACCTTCACGAATCCCGGGCCGTCCGGAGGGGGCCGCTCCCACCACAGCGCCACCGCCTCCAGCTGCGCGTCGAAGGCCTCGCGCAGTGCCGCGGTCCCGTCCTCCATCACCAGGACGTACAAGGTGCCCGCCCGCTGCTCGGCCACCACCTGCAGCGCAGCCTGCTCCGCCGCATCGGCTAAGCCGATCTCGCCCCGCTGCCCGTCCACGGTCCCTATTCTTCACTGCCATGAACGAGCAGCGGCAACGTCCGTCCCGTACGGACCGCTTACCCGACCTACCCGACCTGCCCGACCACGTCACCCAGGACGCGGTGGTCGTCGTACCGGGGATCATGGGCAGCACCCTTCGCGACACGAGCACGGGCAAGGACGTCTGGGGCCTCGGCGGCGTCTCCTGGCTGCTGAAGGCCTGGACCACGCCCTCCGGTCTGGAGTCGCTGGCCATGACCGAGGACGAACTGGCCGGCAAGACCGGCCGCATCGAGGCGACCGGCCTCCTCGGACACTCCGCCTGGACCCCGTACCTCGCGGGCAGCGAGCCGTACACCGATCTGGTCGACACGATCCGCACCAGCGTCGCCGACGACGCCGCGGTCCTGGAGTTCGCCTACGACTGGCGCCTGCCCGTCGCGGCCAACGGCCGTCTCCTGGCCGACGCCGCGCGCCTGCACCTGACCGCCTGGCGCCGCCACCCCGCCCACGCCCTGGCCCGCCGCCACCGCAAGGACCAGCGGGAGGGGCGGCTCGTCTTCGTCGCCCACTCCATGGGCGGTCTCGTCACCCGCGCGGCCCTCGACCCCGGCCACGACGGCTACCTCCAGGCCGACACCCGGGGCGTGATCACCCTCGGCACCCCCTTCCAGGGCTCGGTCAAGGCGGCCGTCATCCTCGCCACCGGCCGGGGCGCCCCCGTACCGCTGCCCCACCGCAAACTCCGGGCGATCTGCGCCACGATGCCCGGCCTGCACGACCTGCTGCCGCAGTACCGCAGCCTGCGCGCGGGGGACGACGTGCGCCACCTCACGCCCAGCGACGTCGCGGCCATCGGCGGTGACGCGGAGCTGGCGCGCCGGGCGGCCCGCTTCCACCACGTCCAGAAGGGCATCACCCTGCCCGGCCACCGTTCGGTCGTCGGCGTCAACCAGCCCACCTGGCAGAACCTGACGATCAACGGCGGCACGGTCGAGGCGCACTTCGACGGCGCCCGGCAGAACTCCGACGGGACCTTCATCCTCGACCGGCACGACCGGGTCCGGTACTTCCAGGTGCACGGGGACGGCACCGTCTACAAGGAGTCGGCGATCCTCACCGACGTCGTCACCCCGCTGCCGCTCCAGCACGGGGACGTCGCCAGGGCGAAGACCGCCCTCGAAGCCGTCACCGAGATCGTCCGCGACGACATCAACCCCGGGACGCCCCAGGGCGAAGCCGGCTGCGGGCTGAGCGCACCCGACCTGGTCGGGGCGGGCCGTCCGTGGAAGCTCCGCCTCACCGACGTCGACATGCTTTCGGGCCTGACCTGCCGCCTCACGGACCTCGAACACCCCGCCCGCCCGACCCCCCTCACCCTGACCTGGGAGGACGGCGTGGCCACCGCAACGGCAACCGCCCCGCGCCCGGGCGTGTACCGCATCGACGTCCGCACCCCGGACGGCCACGACATCACCCAGCTGGTCATGGCCGCGGACCCGGACGAGCCCCTGGCGGAGGCGGAGGACTGATCTCGGACTACCGCGAGCCGGCCGGTCCGAGGTGCTCCGTCGGACCGGCGAAGGCCAGGAACAGGGAACGGCGGCTCAGCAGCCAACGCCCGTCGACCTTGCGGAACGCGTCCTCGTAGTGCCCCACTTGGGTGGGAATCCGGGGGGCCGCATAACCGTCGCCGGTGTGTCCGTCGACCCGGTACGTCGTGAAGTACGTGGTCGCGCTCGCCGTCGAGGCGGACGTGAGGCTCACCAGAACGTTCGTGCAGATGCGGCGCGAGAGCCGGTCCGCGGGCCGAGCGCCGAAGTAGGCCCGCAGTGCCTCACGGCCCTGGACCCTGCGGTCGCCGAGAGCCCACTCCCAGACCCCGTCCTCGGTGAAGAGCCCGGCCACCTCAGCCGGGTCACCGAGATCGAGCTCGTGGACGAACCGCACGATCAGACGCTCGCAGGCCCGCTCGGCGATCAGACGGTCGGTGGGATCAAGGGTCTCGGTATCCATCCCCGCTTCCTATCAGCGCGGCACGGATCTCACGACCGCTTTTCGACGCCCCGCGGCGGCGCGGCGGCCCACCGGGGCGCAGGAGCCCCCGCGGAAACCCGTTGGCCGACGGCGGCGGCCGCTGCTAGTCTCCCGGAGGCCGTGCGAGAGAACGAGGAGGTGGTACCCGTGAACGCAGTATCGACATGGGTGCTCCCCTCCGGGGTCACGGCCGGGCGATAGGTCGTCCGGGAGCGCCGTTCACGTGCACTCCCGAAAGGCACGACCATGCACTTCACTTCCGAACAGCGCCTCGACGACGGCGTACTCGAGCGCGAGTTCACCCTCGGCGAGATCCCCGGCACCCTGTGGACGCCCGAGTCCGCCGCGCCGGTCCCGCTGGTCCTGATGTCCCACAACAACGGCCTGCCCAAGGCGGACCCCCGGCTGACGGCCCGCGCCCGGTACACCGCGGCGCACGGCTACGCGGTGGCCACCATCGACGCCGCCGGGTGCGGTGACCGGCCCCGCTCCGCCGCCGCCGAGCGGGCACGCGCCGACCTCCGGCGCGCGATGCAGGCCGGCGAGCCGGTCGACGAGATCTTCGAGTCCCTCATCGGACCGCTGGTCGAGAACGCGGTCCCGGAATGGCGGACCACTCTGGACGCCCTCCTCGGCCTGCCCGGGATCCGCGGCCCGGTCGGGTACTCCGGCGGATGGGCGGCGCTCGGCATCCGGCTGGCGGTGGCCGAGCCGCGCATCGCGGCCGCGGGCCTCTTCGCCGGGGGGTACGTGCCCCGTGCCCAGCGCGAGGAGGCCCGGCAGGTCACCGTCCCGCTGCTGTTCCTGTTGCAGTGGGACGACGAAGGCAACCCGCGGCGGCGGGCGCTGGAGCTGTTCGACGCCTTCGGCAGCAAGGAGAAGACGCTGCACGCCAATCCGGGAGGGCACACCGGCACCCCGTGGTTCGAGCTGGAGGACGGCTGCCGGTTCCTGGACCGGCACCTGAAGTGAGGCCGGACCGGCCCGCGGGCCGCAGCGGGCCCTGAAGGCCCCCTGCACCGGGAGGCCCTGAGGAACCGACGGGTGGCGACCCGTCGGTTCCCCGGGCGGCGTGCCGGTGGGGTGGACGGGATGGTTCCGCTGTGCCGCATGCGCGCCTCCTGGTCTGGTCGTCGGTGCAGGGAAGACGGTGTGACCAGGGCGGCGTCCCGCGGCTTTGCCAGATC
Organism: Streptomyces sp. NPDC059456; assembly: GCF_042750055.1. NCBI lineage: Bacteria > Bacillati > Actinomycetota > Actinomycetes > Kitasatosporales > Streptomycetaceae > Streptomyces > Streptomyces sp. NPDC059456. The sequence continues at coordinate 10,478 of NZ_JBHYVA010000143.1, read as the reverse complement.
TTTGCCGAATGTGCATCGGGTCGCGCGGTGTCGAGGAGCCTGGTTGCCCACAGGCCCCCGGACCGTGCACACTTGCGCGAATTCCGGCCGGGCGCAGCGTCGCACCCCACCGCCCCCCTGCCCGGCATTCGCCGTGCCGGCCATCAGCACGTCAACGGGAGCAAGGTTGAGCACATCGGGAACTGCACGCCGGCAGGACCTCCACGACCTCAGCGACGCAGAGCTCTGCGCGCTGCTCCGCGAGCGCGACCCGGCGTCCGACTCCCATGTCAGCGACGTGATGGGCGAGGTGTTCGCCCGTCACCACGACGCCGTACGCGCCTACGCCCGCACCTGCTGCCGGGACCTGGCCACCGCCAGTGACCTCGCGGCCGAGGCCTTCGCCCGCACCTACCGGGCGGTGGCCTGGGGAGCCGGACCCGAGTACGCCTGGCGGCCGTACCTGCTGACCTGCGTGCGCCGGGTGGCGATGGAATGGGCCCGCCGCAGCGCCCGCACCCAGCTGTCCGACGACTTCGAGACCTGGGCCGCCGAACTCTCCGGCGACCAGGACGTCGAGGGCGCCGCCCTGCTGGCGGAGGAGGGCTCGCTCGTCCTGCGGGCGTACCGGTCGCTGCCGGAGCGCTGGCAGTCCGTGCTGTGGCACGCCGTCGTCGAACCCGAGCCCGCGGCCGAGACCGCCCGGCGCCTCGGGATCTCGGCGGGGGGCGTCAACTCCCTGGCGGCGCGCGCCCGGGAGGGCCTGCGCGAGGCCTACCTGCGCGCCCACCTGGACCAGAGCGCGAGCGACGAGTGCCGGCACTACGGCGGCCAGCTCGCCACCGCGCTGCGCCGACCGGGCAAGCGCATCACCCGGGACCTGGGACGGCACCTTCAGGCGTGCGCCGAGTGCGGACGGGCAGAGCGCGACCTGCGCGCCGTCAACAACCGGCTCGGCGCGCTGCTCCCGGCCGGAATCCTGCTCTGGCACCCCGCCTCGTCGGCGCTGTCCGCCGGAGTGCACGGCGCCCACCACGTGGCAGCGGGCAAGGCGGTGGGGTTCAAGCTGGCGGCGGCGCGCCTCGGCGCGGGAAAGTGGACCGCGGCGGCGGCCGTCGCGGGCACGACGCTCACCGCGTTCGTCCTGCTGCCGGCCGAGGACCGGCTGGAGCGGGCCGCGCCGGCCCCCGGGGTCGCGATCCCCAGCCCCGGCCCGAGCGAGGAGCCGAACCCGTTCCTGTTCCCGTCCCCGACGGACTCGGCGCCACCGATCGTGTCCATCGGCGCCGCGATGTCGGCCACCGCTGCCGTGGTTGCCCCGCCGGCCCCCGTCACCCGCGCGCCGTCCCCCGCGCCGCCGTCGCCCAACCCCGCCCCCACCGCGGGCCGGCCCTTGGTCAACACGGGCTCGGGGCTGTGCGCCGGCCCCGCCGGCGGCGGCTCCGAGGGGGCGCTGGAGCTCCAGCCGTGCACCGGAGACGCCTCCCAGGGCTGGCAGCGCCTGCCGGCCGGCCAGGGCACGTACCAGTTCCGGAACACGGGCACCGGCACCTGCCTCGACGGAACCGCCTCCGGGGGGAACACCGTCGACGTCGTCCTGCGCACCTGCCGCTCCGGCAGCGGCCGTACCACGCAGCTGTGGCGGTCCGACCCGGCCGGAGGGTCCGGCGCGTTCCGGCTCTGGTTCGTGCCGCCCGTCCCGAAGAGCGACTACGCCGACCACCTGCTGGGCCCGCGGAACTGGCCGAAGACGGACCCTCCGCGCAGGGGATCGGACCTGGTACAGCTGCCCAACTACTACAACTCCGTCAATTTCCTCTTCACCCTGGGATGAACGAGGGCACGGCACACCGCCGCCATGAGGCCGTCATCCTCGCGCGCCCGCCGCTACGGCCGTTCCTTCATGTGGTCGACGACGGTCCGGATCATGACGGCGCTGGTGAACACGACCGTGCCGGGCTTGATCAGGCCCTGTTCGCCGGACTCGCCCTGCACCTGGACGGTGCGTTCGCCGAGGAAGGCGAGGGACTGCCGGTCGAAGATCCACTCTTCGCGCTGGCCCGAGTGCTCGTCCAGGCGGGCGACGGCGATTCCCCGGCGGCCGGCGGCGTCGACCGCGTCGTCCACCGTCACCACGCCGGGGACCTTCGCAGCTGCCTTGTAGAGCGCGGCCGTCAGGGCCGGCGGCGGGTAGCTCGCGCGCAGCAGGTCGCCGATCGTGGTGAAGGCCTCCTGGTCGGGGCCGCGGCCGCTGCCCTTGGTCTCCTCGTAGATCTTGCGCAGGAGCACGTCGGGGTCGGTGGGCAGCTGGGCGAGGTAGTCGTAGCTGGGCGCGTTGAGGTAGGGCGTCGGGGTCTGGCCCTTCTCGTCGGGCCCCTCCAGGGTCACGCCCTCCGGACCGGTGTTGCCGGGCTCGATCAGCCAGCCCTTGGTGCCGTCCGGGGAGTTCCACTGGTGGCGCTCGTGCAGCTTCTCGCTGACCAGGGTGTGCTTGTTGCCCTCGGTCTTCACGTACGTGGTCGCCGTCTTGCTTCCGATGTAGACGTACTGGTCCGCGCGCACCCCGGAATGGGCGGCCGAGGAAGCGGAGGCGGCCAGCGAGATGCGGTCCAGGAGCTGGGGTGCGCCCTGGGCGTCGGCGGCGCCGATGCGGGTGGTCATCGCCGGACCGGTGGCCATCGTGGCGCCGGCGCCGTCCGCGGCGCCCTGGTGCAGGTAGCCGAAGAACCCGGCGGCGAGCGCGCCGGCCAGGGCGAAGCCCGCGACGGGCACGAGGACCGCACGGCGCAGGAACGGGTTGCGCACCGTGCCGGAACGGGACGGGGTGGCTGCGGTGCCGGCGCCGCCGTCGGCGCCGGCGGTTCGGAGGTCGTCGTGGATCTGGGACATCAGGCGCTCCTTGTGGAACTGGTGGCGGCCCGCGGGCAGTTCCCGTTCGACGAAAGAGGGTCGGGAAAGGTCGGCGTTCATCGGATTCCTTCCTGTGCGGACCGGACCGTCTTCGTGTTGCGGTCTTCTTGTATCTGTCGCGACCGGGCCACGAGTTCCCGCCCGTTCCTCTTCAGTTCCGCGTCGGCCAGCTTGCGCAGCTTCGTACGGGCCCGCGACAGCCGGGAGCGGACGGTGCCGACGGGAATGCCGAGGACACCCGCGGCTTCCGCGTACTCCAACCCCTCGCACAGGCACAGCAGGAGGACTTCGCGCTCGGGTGCGCGCAGTGAGCCCAGCTGCGTGAGCGTGGCCGCGATCTGCTGCCGGTCGTCGAGCCGGCCGGCCACCTCGTCGGCGTGGTCGGGCACGGATGCGGCGCCCGCCGCGGCCGCGGTGGCGGCGGCGACGGCCCGGTAGCGCCGGTTGCTGCGGCAGTGGTTGCGGGCGAGGTTCGTGGTGATGCCCAGGAGCCAGGGCCGCAGGGACCCGCCCTCGGGGTCGACCGTGCCGCGCAGCCGCCACGCTTCCAGGAAGGCCGCCGACATGACGTCCTCCGCAACGGCCCAGTCCCCGGTCATCCGGAAGGCGTGGTTGTAGAGGGCCCGTGCGTAGCCGTCGAACAGCTCCGCATAGGCGTCCGGATCCCCGGACCGTATCCGGGTTCGCATTTCTGTCGTCACGCCTGCTGGCTGTCCGGCACCGTCGGAGGGGTTCCCGTGACCTGCGTCACGTGTGCGGCTGCGGGCGGCGGCCGCCGGCCCTCCCCCCACAGCCGCGCACCCTACCGGAGGGCGAGGCCCCCGCGGACCTGCCGACGACCCGGGTCCTCCTCGGGCCTCACGGGTGGACGGGCGCGCCGGGGAGCGGCGACACCAGTCCCGCCACGGACGCGTCGAGCGCGGCCGCGCCGGCGGCCCAGCGCACCCGGCGCTCCTCGGTCGCGGCCCGCGCCGACTCCAGATCGGCGCGCAGTCCGACCACGGCGCGGGCCGTCGAGTCACCGCCGGGCCCCCCGCCGTACGCGCAGGCCCGCACGACGGCGGCCGGTTGCAGCCAGTCGTCCGCCCCGCCCGTGGACTGCGACGCGCCGTGGCGTGCCGCGAGCCGGGCGATCTCCGGAACGTCAGCGGCCGCCTCGGCGAAGGACCGGGACGTGTCCAGGGCCAGCACCACCGTCTTGCCCACCAGGTGGTGTGCGCTGCGGAACGGCATCCCCGCGGCGACCAGTCGCTCGGCCAGGTAGGTGGCGGGGGTGAAGCCGTCGACGGCGCGCCGCAGCATGCGCTCCGCATCCGGTGCGGCGCCGTGCACGACGAGCCTCAGCAAGGTCACGGCGTCCGTCGCGTTCGCCAGGCCCGGCCACGTGTGCCGCAACGCCTCCGTACCCACGGCGATGGCGTTGGAGTAGGGGGCGGTGGCCATCGAGGAGGCGGCCGCCGTGAACGCGCCGAGGCTCGCGGTCGCCCGGCCCTGGACATGCTCCAGGAGGAACGGGTTCCGCTTCTGCGGCATCATCGAGCTGGAGCCCACCAGGTCGTCCGCGAGGTGGACGAGGCCGGCCTCTTCGGAAGTCCAGGCCGAGAAGTCCCGGGCGACGCGCGCGACGGTGATGCCCAGCGCCGAGGCCGCGGCCAGCAGCCTGAGCGCGAAGTCCCGGGAGGCGACGGCATCGACCGAGTTGCGCGCCGGGCCCGCGAACCCGAGCAGGACGCCCGTGCGTTCCGGGTCGATGGCCACGGACGTGCCGCCCACGGCTCCGGCACCGAGGGGGTTCACATCGAGCTCCCGCCCGGCGTGGAGCAGGTCTTCGAGCGCGCGGAGCACCGAACAGCCCACGCCGGCCAGGTAGTGCCCGTAGGTGATGGGCACCGCGGGCTGCCCGTGGGTGTACGCGGGCATGACGACGGCCCCGTACTCCTCGGCCTTGTCCACAAGGGTCCCCGCGAGCGCCTCGGTCGCCTCCACCAGGCGCAGGAAGTGCCGACGGCCGCGCAGCCTGGCCGTCGTCGCGTTGAGGTCGTTCCGGGAGCGGCCGGTGTGCATCACACCGCCGATGCCCTCGCCGAGCCGCTCGGTCAACAGGGTCTCGTACGCGAGGTAGACGCCCCGGGGCATGGGCCTGGCCCGTACCGCGGCGAAATCGGAGCGGCGCAGCTCGTCGATGGCTCGTAGGAGGGCGGACGCGTGGGCGGGCTCGACGATCCCGCGCTCGCTGAGCATCACCAGGTGGGCGCGGTCGACCTCGCTGATGAGGCGGAGCTCCTCGCCGAGTCCGTCGGCCGTGCCGTGGGGGGAGAGGTACTGGTCGTAGACGATCGCGTGGGCCTCGTCGTGCAGCCCGGTGCTCAGCCTTCCGGTGTCCACGCCGGGGCGCGCCGCCGCGGCTGCTGCATCCGTGGTGCGGTCGGCGCTCATCCGCGTGCCCCCTCGGGCGCAGGGGCGAGCGCGCCGGCCAGTTCGCGCAGTGCTTCGTCGGCGGATGCCCCGGCGAGGTCCGCACCGGCGGCGGAGGCGATGACGTGTCCGAGCCGGCCCCGGAAATCGTGTGCGGGCTCGATCGGATCACCGGGAGAGCGGTAGAGCACGGCGGTCTCGGTGTGCGGCACCGAACGGGCCGTCTCCAGGGCCCGCTCGGTACGGGTGCGGTCGCCCAAGGAGCCCGGTCGGTCGGAGGTGAGGAAGCGGATGGCGGCCGATCTGCCCGTGGCCGGCGGGGTGTCGGTGGCGGGAGCGCCGACGGCGGCCCCGACCTGGCAGGCCACCAGGTCGATGCCGAGCGCGTGGCGGACCAGCTCCGGGATCATGCCCCCGGCCAGCCGCGGATTGACCTCGACGACGCGGACGTCGTCGCCGTCCATGCGCAGCTCGACGTGCGCGGCCCCCCAGCCCAGTCCGAGGGCCTTCACCGCGCGCACGGCCTGGTCCCGCAGCAGTGCCGCGGCGTCCGCCGATATCGGCGCCGGGACGTCGTGACCGAGCTCGACGAAGTCGGGCAGCGGGCCCAGGTGTTTCGCGACGACGACCACGGCCGCGTGTCCGAACACCTCCACGGAGTACTCGGCGCCGCGCAGGTACGCCTCGACGAGGACGTCCCGGGGTACCGCCACGCCGCGCTCGTTCACGACGGCGGACGTCAGGGCCGCGGCATGGGCCGACACCTCCCCGGCGTCCGTGCACAGCCGCACTCCGAGGCTGCCGGAACCCTGGACGGGCTTGAGGACGACGGGGTACCCGATGAGGTGTGCGGCGGCCACCGCCTCTTCGGCGCTGCGCACCTGCTCGTGGCGCGGGACGGCCACGTCCGCCTCGTGCAGCCGCTGTCGCTGCCGTGCCTTGTCGCGGCATTCCCGTACGGCGTCGGCGTCCGGGCCGGGCAGCCCGAGGGCGCGTGCGGTGGCGGCGGCCGTGGCCACGTAGTACTCGGAGCTGGACGTGACCCCGGCTATCGGAGCCTGCTCCTGCAGGCGTCGGGCGGCGGTGAGGACGGCTGCGTCGTCCGCCGTGTCGACGACGAGTGCGCGCACGCCGTCCTCGGCCACGTACGGGTAGCGCCCGGGGTCCGTGCAGAGCAGGACGGGCTGGATTCCCAGCGCCCTCGCACGGCGGGCGAACTGGCGTCCCGTTCCCGTCGTGTTGCTTTCGACGAGCAGTAGCACGGGCTGTGTCACGCGGGGCTCCCTTGTGTCTGGAGATCGGTGGAGGCGCCGGCGACGTCGTCGTACGTGCGGCGGTTCCACAGGAGTCTGGACCAGCTTCCGTCGCCCTCTCCCGGCCTCTCCACGAGGCGGGGGCCGTCGGCGGGCTGCGCGGGCAGGGCGTTCTGGCCGCGCAGCCAGTCGTCGTTGTAGACGGTGGACTGGTAGCGGTACCCCTCGTCCGGGAGTACCGCCAGCACCGTGGAGTCGCGATTGCGCTCCGCCCACCACGAGGCCACGAGAAAGGCGGCACCGCTGGTCGGACCCATGAACAGGCCGTGGCGGCGGTAGAGCTCGCGGGTGGCGTGGAAGACCTCGCCGGGGCACACCCAGTGGACCTCGTCGTACGCGGTGTGCACGACGTTCCCCGGGACGATGCTGCTGCCCAGGCCCCGCAGCAGCCGAGGGGCCTCCGGCGCCTTGAAGATGACGGAGCCGTGGGTGTCGACGCCGATCAGACGCAGTGCCGGCGTGTCCGCGCGCAGGGTCGAGGCGATGCCACACGTGGATCCGCCCGAGCCGACGGGTCCGACGAGGGCGTCGACTGATCCCAGGGTGTGGGAGACGAGCCGGCCCACCGAGGCGTAGGCGGCCGGGTTCTCGGGGTTGGTGTACTGCTGCGGCACGAAGCTTTCCGGCCTGGCCCGGCACAGCTCCTCCACCCGGGCCAGCCGGGCTCCCTGGATGCCGCCGGGCTGCCCGCGGTCCTCGACGAGTTCGACCTCGGCACCCAGCATTTCCAGGCGGTTGCGCAGGTCGTCGTCGATGGAGTGGTCGCCGACGATGGTGAGGGGGAAGCCCCGCTGCCGGCAGACCAGGGCGAGGCCGAGGGCGAAGGTGCCGGAGGACGTCTCGATGACCGGGGTGCCCGGCGCGAGGTCGCCGGCGGCGATGGCCCTGTCGATGATGTGGCGGGCGGGCAGGAGCTTCATCAGGGTGAACGCGGCGGCGTAGAGGTTCCCGCCGATATGGATGATCTTCGGTAGTTCGACGGCCTCGATCACCGAGGGGTAGACGGCCGACTGATGGATTGTCATGAATTCATTCATCCGTTCGTCGTGAACTTCCATGACTCGACGATGCCGATGTCGCGGAGCAACCCCTCGGCGCGTGTGGAGCGGACGCCGAGCGCGGGGTCGTCGCGGTCGAAGAGCAGCCCGGCGACGTCCCCGCTGTGCGAGATCTGGAGGCCCACCGCCCGCGCTTCCTCGGCGATCTCGAGGATGCGGTCCAGCTGCGGGACCGGGAGGTGGCGCTGGTTGAGCCGTGTGCTGGCCGTGGCCACGCTGCCGAGCAGGGCCACGTCCTTGGCGAGTACGGCCTCCCGGAGCACGGCGCGCAGCTCCGCGAACTCCAGGACGTCGTCATCGGTGTAGCGCGCGGGCGGCAGGGACAGGGTCTCGACCCCGCGGCCCCCCTGTGCCGGCCTGGACCCGAAGCCGAGGACGAACACCGCCGGGAGGGGGTGCCCGAAGTCCTCGATGACCGTGCCCTCCCGTTGGGCGAAGAGGACCGCCGTCGAGTCGAACATCAACGAGTCGGACGCGATCTCGGCACGCACCGCCAGCCGGGCCTTCTCCTGCGGGGTCAGACGCAGCGCGTACCTGTCCTGGACGGCCCCGATCGCCGCGAGGACGTCACTCGTCGACGAGCCGAACCCGCGCCCCAGCGGCACGTCGCTGGATATCTCCAGATGTCCGCCCGCGGGCAGGCCGTGGGCGGACAGGGTCAGGCGCGCGGCTGCGCGCGCCTTGGTGCGCCAGCCGGGGGATACGGTGACGTCCTCCCCGCCGCCCGACGCGAAGCGCGCCTGCACGCAGTACAGGGGGCAGGGGAGGGTGACGAGGCCGCGCCGCATCTCGCCCCGCTCGCGGAACAACCCCTGGAGCACCTCGCCGTGGTGTATCGGGGCCGACGCCTCACCCATCCGCCCTTCGCTCTGATCCACCTGTTCCCTGGCTTCCTCTGCTACGTCGACGGGTTGTCAGATCCATGCTCGGAGCCGCTCCGGGTCGGGGGGCCGGGCAGGCGGAGCATGCAGGGGAGACGAGTGCCGGAACACGGCGATGCCTGCGGCGGGAGTGGCCCTGCACCCTCGGATGCCCCCGTGGCCGATCGCACCGTAACCCTTTGATTTGACCTGCGGCAGAGGCATTTTGCAAGTGATCACGGACACAGCCGGAGCGGGAACCGCCTGTCGATGCCTCGGGCGCCCGGTCGTGTCGGGGCTCGCCCGGAGCGCGACAAAGGGCCTTCGAAGAGCCGCAGTTGAGGTGTCGGGGCAGTGGTCCGGCAAGGCGCTGCCGGTATGATCGGCACGATCCCGCCCGAGGCACGGCCGGGTCGGTCCCCAGCGGGGCGAGGCTGCGCCACACGGATGCGCGGCGCCCCGCCGCCCCCCACCATGCACGTCAGCCGGTTGCGCGCCGCGTCGATGTTCCCCAGGCAGTGCTTCGTGCCGAACGCGGCTCCCGGTCCGGCCCCAGGAAGGAACGGAATTGAAGGCTCTGGTCTACGTGACGGACGGAAGCCGTGGCGACGTACAGCCCTACCTGGCCCTGGCGCACGCGCTCAACCGGGCAGGGCACGACGCCACGCTCGTCGGACCGCGTCTCTACGGGGACTTCGCCGCGGAGTTCGGTGTCCCGTTCGCCGCGCTCAACGACGAACTGGTCCGGCTCCAGTCGAGCCCCGAGGTCCGCGGGCTCTACCTGAACAACGACGACCCGCAGGTGCAGCGCCGGCTGCGGGAGTCCACGATCGCGCTCTTCCCGCGGGTCTTCCCGCTGATGATGCGGGAAATGTGGGACGCGGCTTCGGCCGGGGCCGACCTCATCGTCTATTCGCCGTCCTCCCGGCAGGTGACGCACCAGATCGCCGAGCGGCTCCGCGTCCCGCACGTCCTCGCCACCCTCTACCCGCACCACGTCGTCTCCCGGGAGTACTCGCCGGGCCCCGGCCTGCGGCCGACGGCGACGAACCTGGAGGACCACGCCCGCGTCAACCGGCCGCTCGAACCACCGCTGTCGGACTGGGTGGAGCAGTGGCGCACGGACGTCCTCGGGCTTGCGCCCCGGGACGGCTACACGGACTTCCGGACCGATGTCCACGGCAACCCGACACCCGTGCTCCACGGCTTCAGCCCGCACGTCCTGAGGCCGGCCGCCGACTGGCCCGAGTGGGTGCACACCACCGGGTTCTGGACGCTGCCGCGCCGCCCCGACTGGCAGCCGCCCGCCGAACTCGTGCGCTTCCTGGAGCAGGGTCGAGCTCCCATTTCGGTGGGATTCGGCAGCATGTTCGGCGGAGACCCCGAGGCGACCGGACGACTCGTCGTCGACGCGGTGAGCGCCGCCGGGGAACGGGCGGTCGTCGTGGAGGGCTGGGGCGGCATACGCGTGGTCGATCCGCCCGAGAACGTCATGGTGGTCAGGGACGTCCCCTACGACTGGCTCTTCCCCAGGGTCCGCGCCGCCGTGCACGCCGGGGGCACCGGGACCTACAACGCCGCCCTGGTCGCGGGACTCCCGCAGCTGGCCTGTCCGTTCCACAACGAACAGCAGATGTGGGCGGACCACGTCCACGGCCTCGGCGTCTCGGCTCCACCCGTGAAGTTCCGGGAGCTGACCGCGGAGGCGCTCCGCTCGGGCATCGTCACGGCGACGACCGACCCCGGCATCGCACGGAACGCCGAGCGGCTCGCCGGGAAGCTGAGGCGGGAGAGCCCCCTCGAAGACGCCGTGCGCGTGCTGGAGCACGTCCGGCGGGCGGGGTCGGGGAGGAGCGCCTGAACGGCCCCCGAACCCCCCCCCGGCCCACCCCCGCCGCCGCGGCGCGGCGGCCCCCGCCCCCCCCCCCACGGTCTGACGCGCC
>NZ_JBHYVA010000142.1:0-14955 GCF_042750055.1 Streptomyces sp. NPDC059456 | reverse complement strand
CGCGACGCCGCCGCGCTGCCGCGGGCCGTGGCCGGCGGGGACCCGCTGCTGGCGCGGCGGCTGGCCGGGCTGGCCGCCCTGGTGCGCGCCGCCGACGCCCTGCTGGACGAGGCCCGGGAGCACGAGGAGCGGCGGGATCCGGAACGGGCCGCGGCGGCGTACGGGCGGGCGGCCCGGCTGGCCCGGGACTGCCCGCGCGCGGTGCGCGGCCTGGTCCGCACCCACCGGCCCGGCGGCGAGGGGCACCCCGGGCCGCTGGAGGCCCGGACCGTGCCCGGCGGCGTCGCCCTGCACCTGCCGCCCGGCACCGACCCGGACACGACCTGGCGGGTGGTCCGGCTGACCCGCCGCGAACCGCTCGCCACACCGCTCCCGGACGTGCCGGGCGCGCTCGGCGCGGAGCCGCTCGGCGCGGGGCCGCTGACCGATGCGCGGGCCCCGCTCGGGCGGGAGGTCCGGTACGTGGCCCTCCCGCGCGGGGACTCGCCCGGCACCCCCCTGATCAGCGCGCCGCTGCTGGTGGCCCCCGAGGTGGCACGGCTGCGCCTCGCCGACGGCCGGGCCCGGATCGGGGCCTCGTGGCTGCGGCCGCCCGGCGCGGCCGGGGTCCGGGTGACGCTGACCGGCCCGCGGGGACGCACCGTGGAGCTCGGCGCCCCGGGCTCGGCCGACCCGGCCGCGCCCGGCACCGGACGCGGCGCGGGCACCGGGGCCGGCCCGGCCGGCGGCACCACCACGGCCGGCGGCGGCACGGACGCCACCGCCCCCGGGAACACCACGCCCGGCGGAGCGGCTCACGGCCACACCGCGGACGACGGGCGGGAGTCCGTGCGGGCCGGCGGCCTGGAGCCCGGGGCGTACCTGCTGCGGGTGCGGTGCCGCTACCGGCCGGACGGCATCCCCGGCGGTGACGAGGTGCTCTCCCCCGGGATCGAGGCACCGGTCACCGTGCACCGCTGGCCGGATCCGGTGCTCGGCCTCACCGCGGCCCCCCGGGACGCGGGCGGGCTGGAGTTCCGCTGGGCGGGGGGCGCCGGGGCCGAGGTACGGCTGGTCGAGTGGCCGGGTCCCGCCCCGGCGGAGGGCGCCGAACTGGCGGCCGCCGCACTGCCGCCGGCGCTGCCCTGGGTGGACGCGGCCGGGATCGCCGTGCCCCCGCCGGGCACGCTGGCCACCGTCAGCGCCGTGGCGGTCCTCGGCGAGCGGGCGCTGGCCGGGCCGGGCGTGACGGTCGAGGCACCGGAGGCCGTCGCCGGGCTCACGGTCCGGCGGACCGCCGCCGGGCGGGCCAGGGTCAGCTTCGACTGGCCCGACGGCGCGGGCCGGGTCACCGTCGCGCTCACCCCCGAGCCGGGCGGCGAGCGCACCGAACACCCGGTCGTACGGGCCGTTTTCCTGCGCGAGGGGCTGGAGCTGCCGGTCGGCCCCGGCGCCGTCCGCGTCACCGCGTACGCCGCCCCGCGCAGCGCGCTCGCGGTCGCGGCCGCCCCGCGCGAGGCCGGTCAGGCCCTCCTCCCGGCCGACGTCGCCATCGCCTACCGGGTCCTGCCCGGGCCCCGGCGGATGCTGCGGCGCGGTCCCGCCGTGCTCCGGGTGACCCTGCTCGCACCCGGCGGGGATCCCGGTTCCGGGCTGCCCGACTTCGTCCTCGTCGCCGCGACGGGCGGTGGGGCCCGGCCCCACCGGGCCGCCGACGGTGCCGAGCTGTGCCGGGTGACCGGCGCCGAACTCGCGGTCTCGGGCACCGTGGAGCGCGAGATCGTCCCCTCCGCGCCCGGCGGCCCGTACGCCGTGCGCGGTTTCCTCCTCGGCGGCCGTGCCGCCTCCGTCCGGCTCGACGAGCCCTCCCTCACCTCCCTGGTGGTCCGCTGACATGACCTCCGTCGTCTGCCCCTACTGCTTCGACCGTTCGGCCGCCGCCCGGTTGCCGTTCCGCTGCCAGATGTCCGCCACCGGCGTGCGCGGCGGCAAGCCCTGCACCGCCGAACTGGACGGGATATGGGCCGAGTTCATGGGGCCGAGCGTGCCGCCCGCACTGAAGATGCGAGGTCCCGTCTTCACCGCCCCGCGCGGGCTCGCCGGCCGGCTCGGCGGTGGCACCCGGGCGGACTGCCCGAACTGCGGGGTGTCGACGCCGGTCCGGGTCTGCCTGCGCTGCCACAGCGACTTCCCGAGCGACTACACCGACCAGGACACCCGGATCATCGCCCTGCTGGGCCCCAAGGCGTCGGGCAAGAGCACGTACGTGTCGGTGCTGATCAACGAATTGCGCAACCGGGTGGGCCGCGCGTACGGCGCCTCCATCACGGCGATGGGCGGCGAGACCCAGCGCCGGGACCGGGAGATGGCCGAGGACCTGTACGACCGGCTGCGGCTGCCGCAGGCCACGCGACCCGCGGCCCTGGGCTTCAACGACCCGCTGCTGTACCGGCTGAGCCTGCCGCTGCGCCGCCGGTTACGCGGGGACGGCAGCCGGCACACCGCGCTGGTGTTCTTCGACGCGGCGGGCGAGGACCTGGGCAGCGCCGAGGCCATGGACCGCTACACGCACTACCTGGCGGCCGCCGACGGGATCATCCTGCTGGTGGACCCGCTCCAGATGCGGGCCGTACGGGACCAGCTGCCGGTGGACTCGGGCCTTCCGATGCCCACGGTGGAGACCCCGCCGCAGCAGATCGCGGCGGACCTGGCCGCACAGCTGCGGGCCCACGGCCGGGGCACCTCGCGCGGCCGGGTCACCACGCCCGTCGCGGTGGCGGTGACCAAGACGGACTCCCTGTTCTCGCTGCTGGGTGACCACTCACCGCTGCGCCGCAACGCCGGCCACGCGGGCGGCGCGGTGGACGACGAGGACCGGCTGGCCGTGCACGAGGAGATGCGGGGGCTGCTCGACGGCTGGGACTCGGGGGCCCTCTTCCGGCAGCTGGACCGGGACTTCGCGCAGCTGTCGCTGTTCGGGCTCTCGGCGCTCGGCTCCCCGCCGCCCGCACACGCCCCGGCCGACGCGCCCAAGTCGGGGCCCCAGCCGCTGCGGGTCGAGGATCCGCTGCTGTGGCTGCTGGGCCTGGGCGGGCTGCTGCCGCGCACCGGAACCGGCGGCGCGGGCCGGCGTACGACGACGGGGCCCGCCGCGCGCACGGGTGCCGCGACCGGCGGGACGCACGTTCCGGGAGGAGAGGCGTGAACCTCGCCCAACTGCACTACACCTCGGCCCCGCCGGGCCCCGACGGCTCCGGCTTCCGGTTCACCGCCGTCAGCCCCGGCGTGCCCGCGTCGCTGCTGCGCGAGGCCGAGCAGCTGATCGGGTACGAGCCGCCGCGGGACGCCCCGCCGCGGCCGAGCGCCGACCAACTGGGCTCCTTCCCGCAGGCGCTCAGCCTGAACGTGCTCTCCGACGGCAGCAGGCTGCTGGCCCGCTCCGTGTACACGGGCGCCGACTACAGCGGCCGCTGGGGCAACTTCCACGCGCACGCGGTCCATCTGCCGCAGCCCGCCGACGCGGAGCGGCCGGCCGGGGGGCAGCTGCCGATCACGTCCTGGGGCTCGCCGCAGTGGGCGGCCGACTCCCCGCCGGCCGGGGCGCCCGTGCCCGTGCTGGCGTCGGTGCCCGCCCCCGGCCCGCTCGACCTCGGCGGGCTGGCGGCCTTCGTCACGGCCCGGGGGCGGTGGCTCGCCGGGTTCTTCGCCGACGTGCGCAGGCTCGTCGAGGATCCGGCCGCCCCGCAGCTCGTCCTGGTGGAGGAGGACAGCGAGGCCGTGGCCTGGTGGATCATGCTCGCGTGCAGTGTGCTGCCGCACCGGCGCGGGCAGTGGCTCACCTTCACCACGTACACCCGGCGGCCGCAGCTCGCCCGCCAGCAGATCATCGGCGTGGTGCCGGAGGACGGTCTGGGCCTCGCCGGGCAGGAGCACCGCTACCGGGTCTACGACCCGGCCCGCGCGTCCGCGCCCGCCGCGGCCCCCGACCCGTGGGCGCAGACCGCCGCGCTGATCTGGCGGGCGCAGCGGCAGGAACTGTTCGCGGACGTCCGGCGGCTGCCCGGCGCGCGGTCCGGTCCGGCCGGAACAGCCGGGGCGGCGGGGGCAGCCGGGGCGGCGGGGCCGTACGAGGCGGGCCCGCTGGCCGCGCTGGCGCTCGCCGCCGGTGTCGGCCGGGATTCGGCGGGCCGGGCCGCGGCCCCCCCCGCGCGCGGGGGGGGGGGCGCCGGCCGGCCCCCGGGCGCCGCGCCCCGGCCGCGCGCCGGGGCGATCACCGCGCGCCCCCGCTTCCGCATGCCCCGCCCGGAGGCCGGGGCCGCCGGTCAGCGCCGCAGCTGCACGAACGTGCGGCCCGCGCACTGCCAGGTCAGCGCCCGGGTCCAGCCGGCCTCCGCCGCCTCGGCGCGCAGCGCACGCGCGCCGAGCCGGGCCCAGGCGAACGGTGCCCCGCGCCCGCCGTGGCCGTCGTCGACGTGCACCTCGACACGTTCGTCGACGTCCACCGCGGCGACCTCCACCAGCAGGGAACCGCCGGGGGCGGCGAGCCCCGCGGCCCGGCGCAGCAGTGCGCCGGGATCCCCGCCGATGCCGATGTTCCCGTCGATCAGCAGGACCGTGCCCCAGCGGCCCTCGCGGGGCAGCGGGTCGAACACGGACCGGCACAGGGCGCTGCCACCGGTGCGCACCGTACGGGCGACCGCCTCCGGCGTGACGTCCACGCCCAGCGCCGTGTGCCCCAGGCGGGCGAGGGCGGCGACCAGCCGGCCCGGTCCGCAGCCTATGTCCAGGACCGGGCCGCGGCAGCGTGCCAGCACCGTGGCATCGGCGGTGTCGGGTTCGGCGCACCAGCGCTCCACCTCCAGCGGCAGCAGCCATCCGTCGCTGCGGCGCAGGTAGAGGGGCCCCCGGCCGGTGCGCAGGGCGTCGGCGTACGGATCGGTCCGCCAGGTCCCGGCGGGCTCCGCCAGCTGCGCCGTCACCGTACGGCCGCGCACAGTTCGGCGTGCAGCACGGCGAACCGGGTCGCCGGCGCGCGGGCCGCTACCCGGACGGCGTCGTCCGGGGTGTCCACGTCCCGAAGCGCCGGGAGGTCCCGTACGGTCCGGCCGGACTCCGTCAGCCGCAGGCGCTGCACCCGACCGGTGTGCGGGACGGACATCGGGACGCCCAGCAGCAGCGCCGGGTCGGGCTCGGCGAGCCCGAGGGCCCAGAAGCCGCCGTCGGGGGCCGGGCCGAACCAGGCGTCGGTCCGGCTGAAGTCGAGGCCCTCGGCGAGGAGTTCCGGGGTCACCTGCGGGGTGTCCATGCCGATCAGCAGCGCCGGACCGTCGCACAGGGCGAACGCGGCGGCCAGCCGGGCGTCGAGCCCTCCCGCGCACTGCGGCACCACCTCGATCCCTGCGGGCAGCCAGGGCCCCGGCGCGCCGTCGAGGCAGAGGACCCGCCGCCGGGCCGGAGCGGCCAGCACCGCGTCCAGGGTGTCCCGGAGCGCGGCGCGGGCCAGGCCGGCGGCCTGCTGCGGGGTGAAGTACGGGGTCAGGCGCGTCTTGACCCGGCCCGGGACCGGCGCCTTGGCGACGACGAGGAGGGTGCCCGCGGGCTCGGCGGCGGAGGTGCTCATGTGCGGATCCCGTCGGCCGGGACGGGCCGGGTGCCGGGCGCCTCGGCCAGCACCCGCCGCATGTCCCGGACCGCGTTCCAGGTGCCCCGCCAGGTGCCGGTGACCTTGGACTTCCCGGAGCGCGGCAGGTACGGGACGTCCGTCTCGGCCACCCGCCAGCCCGCGTCGGCGGCCCGGACGACCATCTGGAGCGGGTAGCCGCTGCGCCGGTCGGTCAGCTCCAGGCCCAGCAGCGCCTCGCGGCGCGCGACCCGCATCGGTCCCAGGTCGTGCAGCCGCAGCCCCGTGCGGCGGCGCAGCATCCGCGCCAGCGCGAGGTTCCCGGCGCGGGCGTGCGGGGGCCAGGCCCCGCGCCCCTGCGGACGGCGCCGGCCGAGCAGCAGGTCGCTCTCGCCGGCCGCGACCCGGGCCGCCATCGGGGCCAGCAGAGCGGGGTCCAGGGAGGCGTCGCAGTCGCAGAAGCAGACGAGGTCGGCGCGCGCGGCGAGCAGCCCGGCGTGGCAGGCGGCGCCGAACCCGCGCCGGGGTTCGTGCACCACGGTCGCGCCCAGCCGGCGGGCGATGTCGGCGGAGCCGTCGGTGGATCCGTTGTCGACGACGATGGCCCGCCACCCGGCCGGCACCCGCGCCAGCACCCAGGGCAGCGCCTCCGCCTCGTCGAGGCACGGCAGTACGAGGTCCGCCCGGGGCGGCACACAAGCAGAATCAGTCACGCTCCACACCGTAGGAACCGGACGCGGACGAAAGGGGTTCCCACTCCTTACGAAACGCGGACGCCGTGCCGGACCGGGGATCCCGCGGTACCCGCGGACCGGCGCGGATGACAGGCTGGGGCCATGGCAGTCAGCAATGCGCACAGTACGGACGAGGGCCACGGCGCCGTCGGAGCCGGTGGGACGGGTGCCCGGGACCGGGCCATGGGCGACGTCCTGGTCGTGGACGACGACCCGACCGTCTCGGAGGTCGTGGCCGGATACCTCGACGGGGCCGGCTTCACCGTGCGCCTGGCCGCCGACGGACCGGCCGCGCTGCGCGCGGCCGAGGAGCAGCGGCCGGACCTGGTGGTCCTCGACCTGATGCTGCCGGGCATGGACGGGCTGGAGGTCTGCCGGCGGCTGCGGGCCCGCGAGCGCGGCGCCGGGCGGGACGGGCTCCCGCCCGTCCCGGTCATCATGCTCACCGCCCGCGGCGACGAGGACGACCGGATCCTGGGCCTGGAGGTCGGCGCGGACGACTACGTCACCAAACCCTTCAGCCCGCGCGAGCTCGTCCTGCGGGTCCGCTCCGTCCTGCGCCGCGCCGTGCCCGCCGCACCGGCCGCCGCCGGACCCCGGCTCACCGCGGCGGGCCTGAGCCTGGACCCGGCGGCCCGCCGGGTGACCAAGGACGGCGGGGAACTCGCCCTCACCCTGAGGGAGTTCGACCTCCTCGCGTACTTCCTGCGGCACCCCGGGCAGGTTTGCGACCGGGAGCGGCTCATGCGCGAGGTCTGGGGCTGGGACTTCGGCGACCTGTCGACCGTGACGGTCCACGTCCGCAGGCTCCGCGGCAAGATCGAGGACGATCCGGCGAGTCCCCGGCTGATCCAGACCGTGTGGGGCGCCGGCTACCGCTTCGACGCCCACCCCGGCCCGGCCGCGTCCGCCACGACTCCCGGGACGGTGGACGGCCGTGAGTGACCTGCTGCTGATCGCCCTGTACGCGCTCCTCGGCGCCGGCGTCGCCGGGGCACTGGGCGCGCTCGCCCTGCGGATACTGCGGCGGCGCAGCGTCGCCGTCTCCCTCGCCGTCGTCGCCGCGGTCGCCGTGTCCGCGATGCTCGCCGGGACCCTCACCGTGGCCTGGGCGATGTTCCTCTCCTCCCACGACCTGGCCGTGGTGACCACGGTCGCCGCCGTCGCCGCCGCCGTCTCGCTGGGCACCGCCCTGCTGCTCGGCCGGCAGGTCGTCCTGCGCTGCCGCGAACTCGTCCGCGCCGCACGGGTCTTCGGCGAGGCGGGCACCGTCACCACACCCACGGTGCCCGCCCCCGCCGAACTCACCGCGCTCAGCCGCGAACTGGCCCTGACCAGCGAACGCCTGGCCGCGTCCCGCGAGCGCGAGCGGGCCCTGGAGACCTCGCGGCGGGAACTGGTGGCCTGGATCTCGCACGACCTGCGGACCCCGCTCGCCGGCCTGCGCGCCATGTCGGAGGCGCTGGAGGACGGCATGGCCGCCGACCCGGCCCGCTACCACCGGCAGATCCGCACCGAGGTCGACCGCCTCAACTCCATGGTCGGCGACCTCTTCGAGCTCTCCCGCATCCACGCGGGCGCCCTCAGCCTCAGCCCGACCAGGATGTCCCTGTACGACCTCGTGGGCGACGCCCTGGCCGGCACCGACGCCCTCGCCCGCGAGCACGGCGTACGGCTGGTCGGCGAGGGCATCGCACCGCTCCCGGTGCAGGTCGACGGCAAGGAGATGACCCGGGTCCTGTCGAACCTGCTGGTCAACGCCATCCGTCACACCCCGGCCGACGGCACGGTCGCGATCGCCGCCGAATCCCGGGAGGGATCCGTGGTGCTCTCGGTCACCGACGCCTGCGGCGGCATCCCGGAGGAGGACCTCCCGCGCGTCTTCGACACCGGCTGGCGCGGCAGCGCCGCCCGCACCCCTCCGGCCGGAGCGGGCCTGGGCCTGGCGATCGTCCGGGGCATCGTCGAGGCCCACGACGGGCACGCGCACGTACGCAACGTCTCCGGCGGCTGCCGCTTCGAGCTCACCCTGCCGGCGCCGGCGTAGCGCTCACGGCTGCTTGGCGCAGGTGACCGTCACCTGGTCGCTGCGCGCCGACATGTTCTGGTCCGGCACGTGCAGGGTGACGTACGCGGACACCGTCGTCGTGTTCGCCATGACCGATCCGTTCACCACCTTGAGCAGGGAGACGCTCGTGGTGCCGGGGGTGAACCGGGCCGTGCCCGGGTCGATCGGATCGGCACTGGACGCGTACGTCCAGTAGTAGCGGACCTTCCCCTGCCCGGTGGCCGAGATCTTGCCGTCGAACTCCAGCCTGGGCGGTTTGGTGCAGTCGACGACGGATCCGTTCTTGGTCAGCGTGAGCACCTCGACCTTGGTGACCTTCACGTTGCCCTTGCCGCCGCCCGGCTTCTCCCGGGGCGGCGTCGAGCAGGTGACGTGCCAGGTCTTCTGCGATCCGCTCATGCGGTAGTCGACGCTGTACGGACCGTAGCGCAGGCCCTGCCTGCTGAGCTCGCCCTGACCGTCCACCACGGTCCGGAAGGACGACTTCCCCTGGATCCGTACCGACTGGTGCGCGGGAAAACCGCTGAGGTGGAGGTCGTACCGCTGCTTCGCGCCCGGCACCAGCTCGCAGGAGGGGGCCAGCGGGGCCCGGGCGGCCGCGGACGGGGCCGCGAAGGCGGGGGAGAGGGCGACCGAGGAGGCGAGGAGCGAAGCCGCGAGGAGCGCCGGCCCCCGGTGCCGGTTCGTCTGCCGATTCATCGTGCTGCCCTTCGTGAGAGGAAGCCCCCGATGCCGGACCACCAGGATATCGGCCCCGCCGGAACCCGATCATCCGGACACCGGGCCGACGCCCGGCCCCGGGCACCGCTGCGAGGTCCCGGTTCCGTGGGACGGGGCGTCCGTGGCAGGGTGAACGGATGACGAGCCACCGCGAACGCCCCGCCGATCACCCGCCTGCGCCCGATCACCGGCCGTCCGCCGGTCTCCGGCCGTGGCCGGACCCGGCCGGCGTCCACGGTGACCTCCTCGCGGCCAGGGAACGGGTCTACGACCCCTGCGGATTCACCTGCTCGCAGCCGGTCGCCGAAGCCGAGGGCGCCGAGTACGCCGCGTGTGCCTTCACCCTCGACGGACGGTCCGTCCGGTTCCGCGCGGCCAAGACGACTCCCACCAAGGCCGGCCAGTTCGTCACCGTGTGGCAGAGGTCCCCGGAGGGGCCCATCCGGCCCTTCGACACCGCCGATCCCGTGGACCTCTTCGTCATCGGCAGCCATGACGACGACGGCTTCGGCCAGTTCGTCTTCCCCGTGGACGCGCTCGTCCGGCACGGGGTCGTGTCGGACGGCGGAGCCGGCGGGAAGCGGGGCTTTCGCGTGTACCCGCCCTGGGTGTCCACCGCCAACCGCCAGGCCGACCGCGCCCAGGCGTGGCAGGTGGAGCACTTCCTCCACCTGCCGCCGGACCGTCCCCTCGACGAGGCCCGCGCCCGGGAGCTCTACCGGCGTTAGCGCACGGCGGCCGAGGCCTCGCGCTGGTGCGGGACCGGCGCCGACACCTGTACGCCGTCCTGGTGGAGGGCGACCGTCCGGGTGGGAGCGGGGATCGAGATGCCCTCCGCACGGAACCTCTGGTGCAGGCGCTTGATGAACTCGTGCTTGATGCGGTACTGGTCGCTGAACTCGCCGACGCCCAGGATCACCGTGAAGTTGATCCTGGAATCCGCGAAGGTGTGGAACCGGACCTTGCCCTCGTGGTCGGGGACCGCGCCGTTGATGTCGGCCATCACCGTGTCGACGACCTCCAGGGTCACCTGCTCGACGTGCTCCAGATCGCTCTCGTAGCCCACGCCCACCTGGACCGGGATCGACAACTGCTGCTCGGGCTGCGTGAAGTTGGTCATGTTCGTCCGCGCGAGACGCCCGTTGGGAATGATCACCAGGTTGTTCGACAGGTTGCGGACGACGGTGTTGCGCCAGTTGATGTCGACGACGTACCCCTCCTCGCTGCTGCTGAGGCGGATGTAGTCACCGGGCTGCACGGTCTTCGAGGCGAGGATGTGCACGCCCGCGAAGAGGTTGGCGAGCGTGTCCTGCAAGGCGAGGGCCACCGCCAGACCGCCCACGCCGAGCGCCGTGACCAGCGGCGCGATGGACACGCCCATGGTTTCGAGGGCGACGAGCACGCCCATCACGAGCACGACGATCCGCGTGATGTTCACGAAGATGGTCGCGGATCCGGCCACGCCGGTCCGCGCGCCCGCCACGGACTGGACGAGCCCCGCGACGACCCGGGCCGCGCCGAACGTGGCGATCAGGATCAGTACGGCGGTCAGCGACTGGTTCACGAAGCCCAGGACCCGCGTGGTGAGCGGCAGGGCCGACGCGGCCACCGCGACGCCGGCGATGAACGCGGCCCACGGGGCCAGGGTGCGCAGCGCGTCGACGATGATGTCGTCCCCGCTCCACCGCGTCCGCTCGGCGTGCCGGCCCAGCCAGCGCATCAGGGCCCGCAGCAGCAGTCCGGCCACGGCGCCCGCGGCCACCGCGATCCCGGCCACCAGCCAGTCGTGCAGGACGAGTTCCCGGTTCAACGGACGCCCTCCGCTCGGCGCCGGACCGGGGGAGCGGCGACGGGCGCTGCGGGCCGTCGTATGAGGTGTGTCGTCACCTTGTCACCTGTCAGTTTGTCGTGCATGGAGCCGCGTTCGGGCGCGCGTACGCATTCCGGAACGGGCTGCCATCCTGCCCCATGGGGCGCGCTCCTCCTGACGGCGGGCCGGTCAGGGGGCCGCAGGGCCTCATCGCGGGGCGGGGAAGGTGGCGGTGGGGGTGTTCCACCCGGTGACTCTGATGCGGGGAGCGGAGCCGTGCAGGTCGGCGGTGCGGTAGGTCGCCGTCAGCGTCGCCGACTCGCCGGGCCACAGACTGATCTGGTTGTCGGACCACCGGACCGGCAGGACCGGGGCGTCCGCGGCGTCGACCAGGTGGAGGTCGGTGAGGAGGGCCGGGGTGTTTCCGGTGCCGGTGTTCCGTACGGTGACGGTCGTCGTGGACGTAGCGGGCGAGCCGGGGTCGGCGGTCGTCGTCGCCGTGGCGGACACGGACGCCCGCGCCATGGACCGCAGCCCGGTGAGATCGGCGTAGGCCGTGGTCGGCGTGTGCCACCAGTCGCTCTCGTCGTAGTCGAGGACGTCGCGGCGCGTGGAGAGCCAGTACACGTTGCGGCTGACCTCACGGCCGGCGGCGTCGGTCAGGACCAGCCGCGCGAGATGGGTGGCGGACAGCCCGTCGACCGTGGCCGGGAGCGTCAGCGCGACGGCCTTCGCCCCGTTCCCCGCGACACCGAGGCCGGTCACGGTCCGGTCGTACTTCTGCGTCCCGTCCGTGTTGAAGAGGGTGACCCGCGCGGTCAGCCCCGACACCGGCGCCGCCCGGCGGTTGACGACGGCCACGGTGCGGTCGTCGTACGAGTACTGGATGTGCAGCGGCTCGTTCGCCTTCTTCGCACCGAAGTACGCACCGCCCTGGTCGAGGAAGCGGTCCACGAGCTGCCAGTGCAGCGAGGTCCAGCCGCTGTTGAACATCCAGTACACGACGCCCGTGGACGGCTTCGAGGCGTCGGTGGCGTTGCGCGCGTACGCCTCGTACTGCGCGCGGACGTTCTCGTACTGGGCGAGCTGCGCCTTGGCCACGTAGTCCTCCAGGCTGACCGGGGCGCCGTACCGGGCGGTCAGGGCGTCGTCGTACAGCTTCAGCGTGGCGTACGTGCGCGAGGGCGAGCGGTGGTACTGCGGGGCGGCCGGCTCCTTCCACAGGGCGGTCAGCTCGGCCGGGGACATCATGCGGCGCAGGGTGTCGAGGGTGGGTACGTCGGGGCCCGCGCTGGTCTCGGAGTTGAAGCCGGTGGCCCCGCCCTCCCGTTTGTCGTACCAGTAGCCGGGCGGCACCCAGTCGTACGGGCCGGGCATCCGCATCCCCGAAGCGCCGGTCAGGGGTGCCGATGCGGCGGCGGCCGCGGGGATCACCGGGGTGGGCCAGTCGGCGGCCTTCAGCGCGTCGACGTAGCCCTTCTCGATCTCCGCATTGGGGGCGAAGTCGCTGCCGATGAGGAAGGAGATGACGCTGGGGTGGTCGCGCAGGCGCGCGGCCTCGGCCGCCATGGAGGCCTTGGCGACGGGGTGATCGGCCTCGGTCCAGCTCTCGCCCGCCTCGCTGCCGTTGACCTCGCCCTCCCATTTGGTGCAGCACTGCCAGCCGGGCAGGGTGAGGATCCCGTACCGGTCCGCGAGGTCGAAGAACTCGTCCTGTTCCAGATGGCCTTCCAGCCGCAGGGTGTTGAGGCCCAGGTCGCGGGCGTACGCCAGCCGGTCCTCGGTGTAGACGGGGTCCCAGCGCAGCAGCTCGTCGGGGGACCAGCCGGCGCCCCGGATCAGCAGCGGCTTCCCGTTGACGGAGTACTGGCGGGCGCCGTCCTCGTTGAGGGGGGCCTGCACGCTGCGGATGCCGAAGCCGTGGCGGGCCCGGTCGGACACGGCGCCGGAACCGGAACCCGCCCCGGCCGCCGGGACCGTCACCGTCAGGTCGAGTGCGTACAGGTGCTGCGGGCCCATTCCGGCCGGCCACCACACGCGGGGCGAGACGAGGTGCAGCCCGGGGGTGTCGGCCGGGGTGAAGACCACCGTCTTCGTCTCGTGCGCGCCCAGGGGCACGTCCCGGTGCAGGGCGATGGAGGTGCCGCCGTCCGAGGCGATGGCGCCGGTGACCGCGGCGGTGACGGCGTCGGCCGATGCGTTGCGGACCTGTGCCTTGACGGTCAGGTCCGCGGTGGCCAGCGACGGCAGGGCCAGGCCGGTCAGTACGTGGGCGTCGCGCAGGGCGACGGGGCCGCCGCGCCGGACGAGCACGTCGCGGACGATGCCCATGTTCTCGTCCGGGGGCGGCTGCAGCCAGTCGAGCCAGCCCAGAGTGAGGTTCTTGCGGGGGTTGTTGGGACTGATCCGGAAGGCGACGGCATTCGTGCCGGCCCGCACCAGCTCCGTCACGTCGAACTCGTGACGGGTGTACGCACCGGCCACCGCGGCCGCGGTGGCGATCTGCCTGCCGTTGACGAACACGTCCGCCGCGGAGACGACCCCGCTGAAGTCCAGGTACGTGCGCGCGGCGGTGTCCTCCACGGTGAACTCGGCACGGAACCACCACGGCACGCTGAACTCGGCGGCCGGGATGCGCTGCTGGTTCGTGGAGTAGAAGGGGTCGGGATGCCTGCCCTCCGCGACCAGGGCGGCCAGCACGGTGGAGCGCGGCCCGGCCGGGTGCCAGCCGGTCGTCCGGTAGCCGGGGGCGGAGACGGCCGCCGCCGCGTCGGTGACCTCGGCGGTCGACCGGATGGCGTACCCCGACAAGGCGGTGGCGCTGCCCGGTGTCCCGGGCACGGCGGTCACCGCCCGTACGTGCGCCGCCGACGGGGCGGGAGCCGCGGCCGGTGCACCCGCGACGAGCGCACCCACCAGGGCGAGCACGCCCAGGGCCGCGGTCTTCCACCGGGCGCCCCGGGTCAACCGGGCCGGCCGGACGACACGGCGGGCCGTCCGGGGGGCGTGGGCATGCCGACGAACACGGGCAGGGGAGGGGAACACGGTGGTCTCCGGGGATGCTGGCCGGGAAGCCGCGTCATACGCGCTGGAGGAGCGGCCCTCAACCTAACGGAACCCGAGCTCCGGATCGCCGGACGCGCCGCACGCGTCCCGGACGATTCCCGGCACCCTCGCCGCGCGCCCGTGCTGCCGGCCGGCGTCGCCTACGGGGCGAGTTCGTAGTCGAACCAGATCCGGTGGGTGCCGTCGGCGTCCACCGCCATGCCGCCCGCCCCCGTGATCCCCGCCAGCGCACCCGTGCCGCTGGAGGGGACGATGGCGAAGAACTCGTTCTGTCTGCCCTCGCCGAGGGTGGTCGCACTGTGCGCGAAGTTGAAGGCGCCCTCCAGCCCGTTCAGGGATCCCTCGAAGGACTCCATCGCGACGTACGTCCCCGTACCGCTCGCGTGGTCGAACGCGGAGGTGAACAGCGTGGCGGACCGGCCGTCCACCTCGCCGTCGTACCGCTTGCGCATCGTGGCGACACCGACGGGCATCGCGGTCTCGATCTCCGGGCCCGATACGGGCGCCGGGGTGAACTCGGCAACGGTGAAGGTTCCTGAGGCTCGCATGCCGGCAAGCGTAGGCGCCGCCACCGACAACGCCCCCCGCGCCGCCGCCCGCCCGCCCTCAGGCCGCGAGGGCGGAGGTGATCACGAGCGGCGGGGCGGCCCGCTCCGCGGTCCAGTCGTAGCGCTCCACGAGTCCCGGATCGGCCAGGGCCCGCGCCTCGTCCACCGTCGGCCGGCGCTGGCCGACGGTGCGGAACCGGGCGCTTTCGAGGAGCACCGGCAGCCGGTCCACGGGCCAGGCGTGGTTGAGCACCTCCTGCCAGCTGCCGTCGGTGCGCCGCAGCCGCAGCGGCATCTCGTCGCCCGTCCGGTACGAGGTGCCCGCGGTGCCCACGCGCAGCGACGTGTACTCCAGGTCCGTGCACGCGGGGTCGCTGGTCAGCAGCACGAACGGGGCCCCGGGCCGCAGC
>NZ_JBHYVA010000141.1:4723-14975 GCF_042750055.1 Streptomyces sp. NPDC059456 | reverse complement strand
CCGCCCCTGCACCGTGCCGGCCGTACACGCCGTGGTGAGGGCGAGCAGGGCGGCGGCGGCAGGGACGGCGAGGCGGGAGAGGGCGCGGTGTTCCACGCGCCCGATCCTATGTGGGCCCGATGTGACGGTTCGGGCCGTTTCCCGCGGAAGGCCGGAAGTCGCGGGCGGCCGGATGCGACGGGCGGCTGCGGCGGGCGGCTGCGGCGGGCGGGCGGCTGCTACTTGTCGAGTGCGTCGGCGCCGGCCTTGGCGAACTTCTCGTCCAGGTCGCCGCTGGGGGCGCCGGCCACGCCGATGCCGGCGACCGGGGCGCCCTTGGCCTGCACCGGGGTGCCGCCGCCGAGGAAGAGGGTGCCGGGGATGTCCTTCAGGTTCGGGGTCTGGGCGAGACGGCCCGCGAGCACCGAGGTCGGGGCGTTCCAGGACACGGCGGTGAAGGCCTTGCGCTGCGCCGACTCGTAGGACTGCGGGCCCGCACCGTCGCCGCGCAGGGTCACGATGGTGTTGCCGTTGCGGTCCACGACCGCGACCGTCACCTTCTGGTTCTCCTTCTGCGCGGCGTCCAGCGCGGCCTGGGCGGCGCGGGTGGCGGCGTCGACGGTGAGGTGGGTCGTGGTGGTGAAGTTCTTCTCGTTCGCCCCGCCGTCCTTCTTCGCGGAGGCGGCGGCCGGGGCGGTCTCGGCCTGCGCGGCGCTGGCGCTGACCGCGCCGAAGGTCCCGGCGCCGAGCGCAACGGCGAGGGCGGTACCGGTGAGGATGCGGGTGCGGGTGTTCATGTCTGCTGCTCCTGGGTGCGTCGGCGGAGTACGTCGGCTGAGTACGTCGGCTCGTCCTGCTGCTCCAAGCCTGGGGCCGCACCCGGCGCCCACCGGTCCCCGTACCGGCTCGCGACGGCTGCCGGACCGGATGACCCGGGGGTCAACCGATCGGTCGATGCGGACCGGGTACGGGTACGGATTGGCTGGTCGGCGCCAGCGTGCCCGACCGGGCACGATGGAGGAGCCAGCCACCGACCCGGGAGCCCCCTGTGACCCACACCCCGCCCCCGGCCCCGTCGGAAGATCCCGGCACACCCGGCGAGCCCGCTGCCACCGGGACCACGGGGGCTGCCCGGCCCACGGGGACTGCCGGCGAATCCGGGGTGGCCGGTGCGGCCAGTGCGGCCGGTGGACCCGGAGGGGCTGGCGGGGCCGGCGGGGCCAGTGGGGCCAGTGGGGCCGGGATGGCCAGTGCGGCCAGTGGGCCCGCCGGGCCCGGGGCGGGGGCGCGGAAGGCCGATACGCGGGTGCTCGCAGCGGTCATGCACACCGCGTTCTTCCTGCTCCTCGGCGCCTCCGTGGCCCGCTTCCTGCTGCGCCACCCCGGCTCGCCCAGCACCCCGTGGATCATCGCCCTCAGCATCACCCTGGCCCTGCTGTACGTACTGGGCCCGGCGCTCGGCGCGGCCCCCACCCTGCGCCGCCTGCTCTGGCTCGGGCTGGTCGTGGCCACCTGGGTGGTCCTGGTCGTCCTCGCGCCCAGCTTCGCCTGGTGCGCCGTCCCCCTCTTCTACACCGCCCTGCGCACCCTGCCGCCCCGTGCGGCGATCGTCCTCGTGGCCCTGCTGACCGTGTTCGTCGTCGCCGCGCAGCTCCAGCTCTCCGAGGCCTTCGACCCGAACCTCCTGCTGGCCCCGCCCGCGATCGCCGCCCTCGCCACCGCCGTCTTCGTCCACATGGAGCGCCAGGCCCAGTCCCAGCGCGCCCTGATCGACGACCTGATCCGCACCCGCCGCGAGCTGGCCGCCACCGAACGCCGCGAGGGCACCCTCGCGGAACGGCAGCGGCTGTCGATGGAGATCCACGACACGCTCGCCCAGCACCTGTCCAGCCAGCAGATGCTGCTCCAGGCCGCGGACCGCACCTGGGACAGCGACCCGGCCACCGCCCGCGCCCACGTCCGCACCGCCACCGGCATCGCGGCCCGCGGCCTCGCCGAGGCCCGCCGGCTCGTCCACGACCTGGCCCCGCCGGAACTCGAAGGCGGCGGCGGACTCGCGGACGCCCTGCGCGCACTCGACGCCGGCCCCGGCATCGACGTCCGCTTCCACCTGGAGGGCACCCCCGCCCCGCTCCCGGACCGCGTCCAGTCCGCGCTGCTGCGCATCGCACAGGGCGCGCTGGCCAACGTCCGCGAGCACGCCCACGCCCGGACCGCGGCCCTGACCCTCAGCTTCCTCGGGGACCAGGTCGTCCTCGACGTCGCCGACGACGGCGAGGGATTCACCGAGCCGCGCGGCGCCGGGCCGGCCGGGGACCGCGGGCACGGGCTCCCGGCGATGCGTGCCCGCGTCCGCCAGCTCGGCGGCACCCTGACCCTCGAATCCACCCCCGGCGAGGGCACGGTCCTCTCCGCGGCGATCCCCTTGGAGCCCACCGGATGACGACGATCCTGCTCTGCGACGACCACGCCGTGGTCCGCGCGGGCCTGCTGGCACTGCTGGGCAGCGCACCCGGCATCGAGGTCCTGGGCGAGGCAGGCAGCGGCGAGGAGGCGGTGGCCCTGGCGGCGAAGCTGCGCCCGGACGTGGTGCTGATGGACCTCCAGCTGGGCGAGGGCATCGACGGGGTCGAGGCCACCCGTCGCATCACGGCGGTGACCGACCCGCCGCACGTCCTGGTCCTCACGACGTACGACACGGACGCGGACGTCACGCGGGCCATCGCGGCGGGAGCCACCGGCTACCTGCTGAAGGCGGAGCGCCCGGAGGAGCTGTTCTCCGCGATCCACTCGGCGGCGGCCGGCCGCACCACGCTGTCCCCGCCGGTGGCCAACCGCGTGATGGCCCACCTGCGGGGTTCGCGCCCGACGCTCACGGACCGCGAGCTGGACATCCTGGGCCAGCTGGCGCGGGGGCTGGGCAACCGGGACATCGCCCGGGCCCTGTTCATCAGCGAGGCCACGGTCAAGACCCACCTGGGCCGCATCTACGACAAACTCGGCGTGGACACCCGCGCGGGGGCGGTCTCCGTGGCGAAGGAACAGCGCCTCCTGCCCTGACGGCAGCGGGATCCGGACAGCGAGCGGGGGTGTTCGGACAACCCCGCCGGGATCCCCCTCGTATTTTTGTCGCAGACCTGCCAAAGACTTGGGCCGTCCTGTCACGCTCACTCGCGCCGCCACCCCGGCCACCGCGAAGGAGCCAGAGTGACCCACCCCACGTCCTCCCCCGCCTCGCCCCGCAGCCGCCTCGCCGCCCTCCTCGGGACCGTCGCCGTCATGACGGTCACCACCGCCACCGCCACGGCCCCCGCCACCGCGGCCACCACGGCACCCGCCACGGCACCCGCCCAGGCCGCGGCTGCGCTCGTGGCCCAGAACACCGTCACCGACCCCGACGGCACCACCCACACCCGCTACCAGCGCACCTACGCCGGCCTCCCCGTCCTCGGCGGAGACCTCGTCATCCACCAGCGCCCCGACGGCACCCGCACCACCAGCGGCAACGACAGCCCGATCACCCTCACCACCACCACGGCCACCGCCCCGGCTCCCACCGCCACGTCCCACAAGGTCGTCTGGGCCGCCGGCACCGGACCCGCGCCCGTCCTCGCCTGGGAAACCACCACCCGCACCACCCACCCCGACGGCACCCCCGGCGAAATCCACACCCTCACCGACGCCCGCACCGGCGCCACCCTCGCCGGCTACGACGCCGTCCGCGCCGGCACCGGCCACAGCCAGCACGCCGGCACCGTCCCCCTCACCACCTACTCCACCGGCACCACCCACCAGCTCCGCGACACCACCCGCGGCAACCAACGCACCCTCGACGCCATGAACCAGACCGGCGGCGGCACCCTCTTCACCGACCCCGACGACGACTGGGGCGGCACCGGCACCCCCGCCAACCGCCAGTCCGCCGGCGTGGACGCCCACTACGCCACCGCCGTCACCTGGGACTTCTACCGGGCCGTCCTCGGCCGCAACGGCATCCGCGGCGACGGCACCGGCGTCACCTCCCGCGTCCACTACGGCAGCAACCACCCCAACGCCTTCTGGGACCCGGCCTGCGCCTGCGCCAACTACGGCGACGACCCCGCCACCGGCCAGACCCTCGCCACCCTCGACATCGCCGGACACGAACTCACCCACGGCGTCATCGCCGCCACCGCCGGACTCACCTACACCGGCGAACCCGGCGCCCTCAACGAAGGCACCGCCGACATCCTCGGCACCTCCGTCGAATTCTTCGCCGACAACACCACCGACGTCGGCGACTACCTCATCGGCGAACGCATCTTCACCGGCACCGACGTGCGCCGCATGGACCACCCCAGCCTCGACGGCCACTCCCGCGACTACTGGTCACGCGACATCGGCACCCTCGACCCCTACGCCGCCTCCGGCCCCGCCCGCCACTTCTTCTACCTCCTCGCCGAAGGCAGCGGCCCCAAGGAAATCAACAAGATCTCCTACGACTCCCCCACCTACGACGGCTCCAAGCTGCTCGGCATCGGCCGGGACAAGGCCGTCCGCATCTGGTACCGCGCCCTGAACCTGTACATGACCTCCACCACCGACTACGCCCGCGCCCGCACCGCCACCCTCAAGGCCGCCGCCGACCTCTACGGCCCCGCCGCCACCGAATACGGACGCGTCGCCGCCGCCTGGACCGCCGTCAACGTCCGCTGACGGCCCACCGCCCGGGCCGCGTCCGGCGGGCCTCCGGACGCGGCCCGCGGCCCGCCGTCCCCCGGCCGGGGCCCCCCCGCCCACCCCCCCACCCCCGCACCCCCCCCCCCCCGACACCAACGCGTACGTGCGCGACAACGGCAACACCCACTCCCGCCGCGTACCCGCGGCCCCCCCCGCGGGCCCCGCGGGGGCGCCGGGCGCGCCGGCGCCGCCGGGCCCGCCGTCCCCCGGCCGGGGACACCCCGCCGACACCCCGTCCCACGCACCCGCCCCACCGTGACACCATCGGGTACGTGCTCGACATCGGCTACTCCCTCTCCCGGCGCTTCCCGGACCCCCCGCAGACCGACTACCGCTCGGCGGACGTCCACTCCCTGCGCCACGACCTGTTCTGCGGGGACGTCTACCTCGCCGACACCGCCAAGGACCGGGAAGTGTCCACAGCCTGGGGATGGGTGCCCGTACTCGACTTCGCCTGGGCACTCTGCGACATCGTCGAACAACTCGACCAGGACCCCCGCGGCAGCCGCTCCGCCCACCGCCAGTACGCCGAACTCGACTTCACCGAATCCACCGACCGCATGCTCTTCGAGCGCCGCTTCGGCTGGGTCGACATCGAAGCCGACTGGATGCCGCCGGAAGAAGAACCGCTGACCTTCAGCCACCGCCTGCTGCGCCGCGAAGCCCGCGACTTCCTCCACGACCTCGTCGCCGACCTCACCGACATGCACGACGGACTCGCCGACAACCCCGCCATCTGGACCCTCCAGGCCCGCTTCCCCCGCGTCCCCGCCTGACCCCGCCTGACTTCACGACCCGCCTGAACCCGCGGCCCCGTCTGACGCCGTCTGACCTCACGACCCCGCCCGGCTCCGCGTCCCCGCCTGGCCCCGCCTGGCCTCACGACCCCGCCCGGCTCCGCGTCCCCGCCTGGCCCCGCCTGGCCTCACGACCCCGCCCGGCCCCGCGACCCCGTCTGACCTCACGACCCCGCCCGGCTCTGCGGCCCCGCCTGCCCCCGCAACCCCGCCCGGCTCCGCCCGCCCCCGGACTACGACACCACCCGCAGCCCCAGCTGCGCCGCCAGCGCCGGAGCCAGGTCGAACAGCTGCGCCGGGCTGATCACCGCCCCCGACAGCGCCTCCACCCCCCGCGCGATGCCCAGCTCCGCGACCCCCCGCAGATCCACGTCCGTCATCCGCGCCCCCGCGAAATCCACCCCCCGCAGCGTGCACCCGCGGAACTCCACCCGCTCCAGCACCGCACGCCCGAAATCCGCCTCCACCAGCACGCACCCCTCGAACACCACGTCCTTGAGCCGCGCCTCCCGCAGGTTCAAGTAGTCGATCTTCCCGCCGCGGAACACCACCCGCTCCAGTACCGCCCCGTGCAACTGCACACCCCCCAGCCGGGCCTCCGCCACCTCCACGTCCCGCAGCGAAGCACCCGACAGGTCCGTCCCCACCCCCCGGACCCCCTCCAGCACCGAGTCCAGCAACCGCGCCTTCGCCAACCCCGCCCCGTCCAGCGCACACCGCCGTAGCGCACAGTCCATGAACCGGGCCCCGACCCCCTCCTGCCCCGCCAGATCCAGGTCGGCGAACTCAAGCCCGTCGTAATCCCCGTCCGGCTCCAGCCCACCGCCCTCCCACACACCGAGCTCCGGCAACCGCACCTCCGGCCGCCGCGCCGCCTTCACCGTCTCCTGCTGCCCCTTGCGCGCCATCCCCCCATCCTCCCCCTCCCCACCGACAACCCCCGGCACCAGCACCCACACCCCTTGACCTCAACCCCACTTCAGGTCCGAGCCTGGCCCCATGGACACCATGCGCGCCATCCGCCTCCACACCTTCGGCCCCGCCGAAAACCTCACCCCCGAACGCACCACGACCCCCGTCCCCGGCCCCGGCCAAGTCCGCATCGCCGTCGCCGCCGCCGGAGTCCACCTCCTCGACACCACCCTCCGCCAAGGCATCCGGGGCCCCGCCCCCACCCTCCCCCCGCTCCCCACCATCCCCGGCCGCGAAGTCGCCGGCACCGTCGACGCCCTCGGCCCCGGCACCGACCCCCACTGGCTCGGCCGCCCCGTCGTCGTCCACCTCGGCTTCGCCCCCGGCGGCTACGCCGAATACGCCGTCGCCGACACCGACCGCCTCCACCCCGTACCCGAAGGCCTCGACCCCGCCCGTGCCGTCGCCATGATCGGCACCGGCCGCACCGCCCTCGGCATCCTCCAGTTCGCCGACCTCGGCCCCGACTCCGTCGCCCTCGTACCCGCCGCCGCCGGCGGCATCGGCACCCTCCTCGTCCAGTACGCCAAACACACCGGCGCCACCGTCATCGCCCTCGCCGGCGGCCCCGCCAAAACCGCCCTCGCCACCGCCAACGGCGCCGACCTCGCCCTCGACTACACCCGCCCCGAATGGCCCGAAGCCGTACGCGCCCACCACCCCGCCGGAGCCACCGTCCTCTTCGACTCCGTCGGCGGCACCACCGCCCGCACCGCCCTCGGCCTCCTCGCCCCCGGCGCCCAGCACCTCGTCTTCGGCTGGTCCGCCGGCCCCATCCCCCTCACCGACACCGACCGCGCCACCCTCACCGCCCGCGCCATCACCACCACCAACGTCCTCGGCCCCGCCATGCTCCAGCGCGCCGGCAGCAACGACCCCCTGCGCCTCCTCGAAACCCGCGCCCTCGCCGAAGCCGCCGCCGGCCGACTCCGGCCCGCACTCCAGCGCTACCCGCTCGCCGAAGCCGCCACCGCCCACCACGACCTCGAAACCCGCGCCACCACCGGCAAGGTCATCCTCGAACCCTGAACGACCCCCACCCGGCAATATCGGATGACAGCAACCCGTACCCCCACGTACCGTCCACCCCCGTGGACCCGCTCACCGAAAAACAGATCCGATCGTCCTTCGTGAACTGCACCAAGGGCGAGGCAGCACGCCTCAAACTCCCCCTGGACTTCGCCGAAACCCCCTGGGAAGACCTCGACTTCCTCGGCTGGATCGACCCCGGCGCCCCCCTCCGCGCCCACCTCGTACGCCGGGACACCGACGGCACCCCCCTCGGCATCACCCTCCGCGTCCCCGGCACCAGCCGCACCAGCGCCCTCAAGTCCAGCGTCTGCCAGATCTGCCTCACCGGCCACGCCGCCTCCGGCGTCTCCCTCCTCGTCGCCCCCCTCGCCGGAAGCCGCGGCCGCGAAGGAAACACCATCGGCATCTACGTCTGCGCCGACCTCGCCTGCTCCCTCTACATCCGCGGCAAACGACAGCCCAAACTCCGCGCCGGCCGCCACGAGGAAACCCTCACCCTCACCGAGAAGGTCGACCGCGCCCGCACCAACCTCGACGCCTTCACCAACAAGATCACCGCCTGACGGACGACCCGCCCGACGACCCCACGCGACCCGCCGACCGACCCGACGCGACGACCCGGCGCAGCGCCCTCAGCGCAGCGCCCTCAGCCCTGCGCCGAACCCAACCGCCGCAACGCCCCGTCCGTCAGCCGGTACACCGACCACTCCTCCTGCGGCCGCGCACCCAACGCCTCGTAAAACCCGATCGACGGCTCGTTCCACTTCAGCACCGACCACTCCAGCCGCTCGTACCCGCGCTCCACGCAGATCCGCGCCAACTCCCCCAGCAGCGCCTTCCCGTACCCACCACCCCGCACACCCGGCCGCACGTACAGGTCCTCCAGATAAATCCCGTGGACCCCCCGCCACGTCGAAAAACTCAAGAACCACACCGCGAACCCGACGACCTCCCCGCCCCCGTCCTCCACGACGTGCGCGAACACCGCCGGCCGCTCCCCGAACAGCGCCTCCCGCAACTGCTCCCGCGTCGCCCGCGCCTCGTGCGGCACCTTCTCGTACTCCGCCAGCTCACGGATCATCGCGTGGATGACGGACACGTCCTCGACAACAGCGCTACGGATCATGCGCGCAGCCTAGGACCCCGCAACGCGCCCCCCACCGGCAGCCTACGGACCCCACCACACCCGCCACATCAGCCAAAAGGCCGCCTCTCCCACCCCAAAACCCGGCATGCCGTACCTGGACACCCCCGCGAAACCCCGTGTACCAACTCCCCCATGACGATCAACGGCGGCATCTCCTTCTGGTACGCGACCGACCACACCGCCGGCCGGCCGGCCCGCACCCCCCTCACCGGCCACGCCACCGCGGACGTCGTCATCGTCGGCGGCGGCTACACCGGCCTGTGGACCGCCTACCACCTCAAGACCTCCGCCCCCGACCTCCGCGTCACCGTCCTGGAGCAGAAGTTCTGCGGCTACGGAGCCTCCGGCCGCAACGGCGGCTGGCTCTACAACGGCATCGCCGGCCGCGACCGCTACGCCGAACTCCACGGCCACCAAGCCGCACTCCGCCTCCAGCGGGCCATGAACGACACCGTCGCCGAAGTCATCGACACCGCCGCCAAAGAAGGCATCGACGCCGACATCCACCGCGGCGGCGTCCTCGAAGTCGCCCGCACCCCCGCCCAGCTCACCCGCCTCAAGGCCTTCCACGCCGCCGAACTCGCCTTCGGCGAAACCGACCGCGAGCTCTACGACGCCACCGACACCCGCGCCCGCATCGACATCGCCGACGCCGTCGGCTCCAGCTGGACCCCGCACGGCGCCCGCATCCACCCCCTCAAACTCGTCAAGGGCCTCGCCGCCGCCTGCGAACGCCTCGGCGTCGTCATCCACGAATCCACCCCCGTCACCGAAATCGCCCCCGGCCGCGCCATCACCCCCTACGGCACCGTCCGCGCCCCCCACGTCCTGCGCTGCACCGAAGGCTTCACCGCCGCCCTCAAGGGCCAAAAGCGCTCCTGGCTCCCGATGAACTCATCGATGATCGCCACCGCCCCCCTCCCACCCGACGTGTGGTCCCGCCTCGGCTGGTCCGACGCCTGCACCCTCGGCGACATGGCCCACGCCTACATGTACGCCCAGCGCACCGCCGACGACCGCATCGCCATCGGCGGCCGCGGCGTCCCCTACCGCTACGGCTCCCGCACCGACACCGACGGCACCACCCAGCAGTCCACGATCGACTCCCTGACCCGGCTCCTGACCTCCTTCTTCCCGGTCCTCACGGGAGTGGAGATCACCCACGCCTGGTCCGGCGTCCTCGGCGTCCCCCGCGACTGGTGCGCCACGGTCACCCTGGACCGCACGACGGGCCTCGGCTGGGCCGGCGGCTACGTCGGCTCCGGGGTCGCCACCGCCAACCTGGCGGCGCGCACCCTGCGCGACCTGGTCCTGGAGGACACCACGGAGCTGACCACCCTCCCCTGGGTCAACCACCGCGTCCGCCGCTGGGAGCCGGAACCCTTCCGCTGGCTCGGCGTCCAGGCCCTCTACGCGGCGTACCGCGAGGCGGACCGCCACGAATCGGCAACCCACACCCCGACGACAACACCCTTGGCCCGTCTGGCCAACCGCATCTCGGGCCGCCACTGACGACAAAGCGGAAGGCTCCGGATGATCATCCGGAGCCGTACGCAGCGGTAAGAATTCCCGGGCCCAACAAAACGCGGGACCGGGGTGGGGCCCC
>NZ_JBHYVA010000141.1:0-4713 GCF_042750055.1 Streptomyces sp. NPDC059456 | reverse complement strand
CCCGTCCGTGCCCCCGCTCGCCCCTTAGCTCTTGTCCGGTGTTGATCACCCCCCCCCCCCCCCCGCTTCTGTACGAATTCCCTGGCCCAACAAACCTCTGACCTGGGATGGGGCCCCCTGTCGGATTCGAACCGACGACCTTCCCATTACAAGTGGGGCGCTCTGGCCGGACTGAGCTAAGGGGGCACATATGACACTGCACAGCGCACAGAATCGCCTTCACTTTACACAGCGACCAGACTTCCCCGCGAAGAGCTTTCCGGCCGACGTAACCCCTCGCCCTCACGTTCGTTATCCGTACTGGAGTGCACGTCCGACTATCGGACCGTAGGGCTGGGGAGGGGCCGTGGCCGAAGCCACCGAGCAGGAGACCCGCGTGGGCGCGGAGGCCGAGCGCGTCAAGCGCGAAGTCCTCGGCATCCCCGACCAGCGCAAGCACCGGGGACGCGCGGCGAAACCGCTCACGAGCCGGGTGAAGGAAGCGGGTACGCAGCAGCGGGTGTACCGCTACCGCTTCTATCCGACCGACGTACAGGCGCAGCAGCTGGTGCAGACGTTCGGTGCCTGCCGCTGGGTCTACAACGAGGCCCTCACCCTGCGATCGAAGGCCTGGCGTGACCACCGCGTGTCGGTCGGCTTCGCCGAGACCTCCCGCGCGCTGACGGGGTGGCGACAGGCCAGGGAGACCTCATGGCTGCAGGCTGTGTCCTCGACCGTGCTCCAGCAGTCGCTACGCCACCTCGACTCGGCCTTCACCCGCTTCTTCAGGGGAACGGCCAACCACCCGAAGCCGAAGCGCAAGCACCGGTCGCGGGATTCGGCGACGTACGTGCGCACCGGGTTCCGATGGCGGGAGGATCCGGAGCGGCCGGGTACGGGACTCGTCTCCCTGGCCAAGCAGACCGAGCCGCTGGACGTGCGCTGGTCCCGTCCGCTGCCGGCCGGGGTGCTGCCGGTGAAGCTGACGGTCACCCGTGACCGGGCGGGCCGGTTCTTCCTGTACGTCCTCGTGGAGGAGCGGATCGCACCTCTTCCAGCGGCGTTCGTCCCCGGTTCCGGTGCCCCCAAGACGGTCGGCCTGGACCTGGGGCTGGCCGCCCTCGTGACCCTGGACGACGGCAGCACCGTGGAACACCCCCGGCTGTTGAAGAAGTACGAGAAGAAGCTGGCTCGGCTCCAGAAGGAGCTGCACCGCAAACAGAAGGGATCGAGCAATCGCGCCAAGGTCCGCGAGAAGATCGCCCGGCTCTACGCCTTGATCGCTGACGTCCGGAAGGACGGACTCGACCAGCTCACCACCCGCCTCGTGCGCGAGAACCAAGTGCTCGTGGTGGAGGATCTGGCGGTCGCGAATCTGATGCGGTCCCCTGCGGGGGCCGGACGTCGGCGGAAGGCGAAGCTCAACCAGTCGATCGCCGACGCGGCCTGGGGTGAGTTGTTGCGCATGCTGCGCTACAAGTGCGAGTGGTACGGCCGCACGCTGGTGATCGTGGACCGCTTCTTCCCGTCGACGCGCCGCTGCTCCTCGTGCCAGGCGAAAGGGGAGCGGCTCGACCTGTCGATCCGGTCCTGGACCTGCCGGGAGTGCGGGGCGGTTCACGACCGTGACGCGAACGCCGCGGTGAACCTCCGCGACGAGGGTCTACGGCTGTACTGGCTGGTGGCGATGGCACTGCCACCGGGGCGGGCAACGCCATCGGTGATCAAGGCATCGGAACTGCCGGAGTGCGTCGTGACCGCATAGGAGTACGGGCCGACGGGCCGTCGGTCTTCTCGCCTGTGGAGTCCGTGTCAGACCATCCGGTTCGACCCTCAGGGCCGTACCGGGCGGCAACGGACGATGAAGCAGGAACCAGGGGTCAAAAGGCAAGCGCTCTGCTGGCGCGGCTCCAAAGGTCAAAAGTGCATTGCTCTGCCGTCTACGGCCAGGGCGGTGGCCCGACGGATCGCACAGAGTTCGAAGTCACGGGCTTGGGGGTGCTGACAGGAGGCGGGGTGGCGGGTAGCGTCGGGCGGAAGTCCTGATTACTGGACTAGACCTTCCACTCGGATCGTCCGGCACGTTCCTGCCGGTAGAAGGGATTCATCACCATGGCTTCTGTCACTTTCGACAAGGCGACCCGGCTGTACCCCGGCGGCGACAAGCCCGCCGTCGACGAGCTGGAGCTGCACATCGAGGACGGCGAGTTCCTCGTCCTCGTCGGGCCCTCCGGCTGCGGCAAGTCCACCTCGCTGCGCATGCTGGCCGGCCTGGAGGACGTCAACGGCGGTGCCATCCGCATCGGTGACCGTGACGTCACGCACCTGCCGCCCAAGGACCGGGACATCGCGATGGTGTTCCAGAACTACGCGCTGTACCCGCACATGACCGTCGCCGACAACATGGGCTTCGCGCTGAAGATCGCCGGTGAGGACAAGGCGACCATCCGCAAGAAGGTGGAGGACGCGGCGAAGATGCTGGACCTCACCCAGTACCTGGACCGCAAGCCGAAGGCGCTCTCCGGTGGCCAGCGCCAGCGTGTGGCCATGGGTCGCGCGATCGTGCGCAAGCCGCAGGTGTTCCTCATGGACGAGCCGCTGTCGAACCTCGACGCGAAGCTGCGCGTGTCCACCCGTACGCAGATCGCGGCGCTCCAGCGCGACCTGGGGATCACCACCGTGTACGTCACGCACGACCAGGTCGAGGCCATGACGATGGGCGACCGGGTGGCGGTGCTGAAGGACGGTCTGCTGCAGCAGGTCGACACCCCGCGGAACATGTACGACCGGCCCGCGAACCTGTTCGTGGCCGGGTTCATCGGTTCGCCGGCGATGAACCTCGTGGAGGTTCCGATCGCCGATGGTGGTGTGAAGTTCGGTGACACCGTGGTTCCGGTGTCGCGTGAGGCGCTGTCGGCCGCGGCGGACGCGGGTGACCGTACCGTGACGGTGGGCGTGCGTCCGGAGCACTTCGACATCGGTGCCGAGGGCGGTCTGACGATCACGGTCAACGTGGTCGAGGAGCTGGGCGCGGACGGTTACGTGTACGGCCGTACGACCGAGGCCGAGGGTGCGCAGGACATCGTGGTGCGCGTGGGTGGCCGTCAGGTGCCGGAGAAGGGTTCGACGCTGCGCGTGGTGCCGCGGGCCGATGAGATCCACGTGTTCTCGACGTCGTCGGGTGAGCGGCTCTCCGACTGACGGGGAGGCGGGTCGTGGCTGGGGGGCGCTCCGTTGCGGGGCGCCCCTCGGGCGCCTTAAGGGGCAGACCGGGCCATTCGGGTCCACCCGTCAACCCATAATTCGAAAAACCACGTCGAACCATCCCCCGACCGGGTGACTAAATGTCGTCAATTCCTCACCGAGCGCTACTCTCGCCCTCGTGACCCACACTGCCCGCCGCATCGGCCGTTCCCTCGCCCTGGTCCTGCCCGTCGTCCTGGTCCTGTCCGGGACCCTCGCGGTCACCATGGTTCCCTGGGCGGACAACACGCCTTCCCAGATCCTGACCGCCTCCGCCGAGGACGTGTCCGTCCCCGCGAAGCCGCGTGCCGCGCAGGACGTGCTGCGCGACAAGCTGTTGGGTGAGCTCCAGCAGGGTGAGGCGCCGGGTGATGTCCTGACGCATCTCCAGCAGGAGGTGGACCGGCGGCCGTCGTTGGCCGAGCACTGCGTGGGGATCGCGCGGGCGCTGGGGCGTGCGGCGGTGGACGTGTACGGCCCGACGAAGGCGCAGTCGTATGCGCGTCCCGTGTGTGACACGGCGTACGCGACCGGTGTTGCCTCGATGGGCTGACGGGCGTCGTCGTCCTTCCTCGGGTCGGGGCCTCTACGCTGACGGCCATGACCGATGTACCCCCCGTGTCCCGTTTTTCCGTTTCCGCGGCCGCGGACCCGGCTTCGTCGACTCAGGCGCCTGTTCAGGCGGTTGTGCTGGCGGGTGGCCAGGGTTCGCGGCTGCGTCCGTATACGGATGACCGGCCGAAGCCGATGGTGGAGATCCCGGGGACGGGGGTGCCGATCATCGGGCATCAGCTGGCGTGGCTGGCGGCGGAGGGGGTGACGGATGCGGTGGTGTCGTGCGGGCATCTCGCGGAGGTGCTGCAGGAGTGGTTGGCGGGGGCGGATCTGCCGTTGCGGGTGAGCACGGTGGTGGAGGAGGAACCGCTGGGGCGGGGTGGTGGGTTGAAGTACGCGGCCCGGCACCTGCCGCATCCGGAGCGGTCGTGGTACGCGACGAACGGGGACGTCTGGACGCGGTTCTCGTTGCGGGAGATGGCGGCGTTCCATGCGGAGCGGGGGGCGACGGCGACGTTGGCGCTGGCGCGGCCGCGGATTCCGTGGGGGGCGGTGGAGACCAATGAGTTGGGGCAGGTGCTGGATTTCATCGAGTCGCCGCCGTCGCCGTTCCTGATCAATGCGGGCGTGTACGTCTTCGGTGCCGAGTTCGCGGCGTTGCTGCCGGATGTGGGGGATCACGAGCGGACGACGTTTCCGCGGTTGGCGCGGGAGCGGCGGCTGGCGGGCTTTCCGCTGCCGCAGGGGGCTTACTGGCGGGCCATCGACACGGCGAAGGACTTGGCCGAGGCGGCGCGGGAGTTGGGGGCTCAGAGCGGCGTGTGAGGCCGTCCTCGGGGCGGGCCCGGTGTGCGGGGTGCATGGGGAAGGGGGGCGGGGGGGGGTGGGGGGGCGCGCCGCGCGGGGGCGCCCGCGGGGGGGTGTGGGGGGGCGCGC
>NZ_JBHYVA010000140.1:0-15022 GCF_042750055.1 Streptomyces sp. NPDC059456 | reverse complement strand
CGCCAACACTCCCCTCGCCAAGGTGCTCCTGGCCCTCACCCACGCTCCCGGCTCCCTCGGCGTCGCCCGCGCCCCCCGGGGCGGGGGCGGCCCGGGCGCGCGGGGGGGGGGGGCCGCCGCGCGCCAGGGGCGCGTGCGCCGTCGGCACGGCGGCGGGGCCGAAGCCGGGCCGGGTGCGGACGGAGGGGCGGTCGGTGGTCACGGGTCGGTCAGCTCCGGCCGTGGCGCAGGGCGGGGTGGGCGCCGGCGGCGACGAGGTCGGCCACGGCCGCCTTCGGGTCGCGTCCGGTGACCAGGGATTCCCCGACGAGGACGGCGTCGGCGCCCTCGTTGGCGTAGGCGATCAGGTCGTGCGGCCCGCGGATGCCGGATTCGGCGACCTTGACGATGTGGGCCGGGATCTCGCCGACGACGCGCTCGAAGGTGGAGCGGTCGACCTTGAGGTCCTTGAGGTTGCGGGCGTTCACGCCGATGATCTTGGCGCCCGCCGCGACCGCGCGTTCGACCTCTTCCTCGTCGTGGACCTCGACGAGCGGGGTGAGGCCGATGGACTCGGCCCGCTCGATGAGGGAGACGAGGGCCTCCTGCTCCAGGGCCGCGACGATCAGCAGGGCGAGGTCGGCGCCGTAGGCGCGGGCCTCCCACAGCTGGTACGCGGTGACGATGAAGTCCTTGCGCAGGATCGGGATGTCCACGCGGGCGCGGACGGCCTCCAGGTCGGCCAGCGAGCCGCCGAAACGACGCTGTTCGGTGAGGACGGAGATGACCGCCGCACCGCCGGCCTCGTAGTCCGCGGCGAGTCCGGCCGGATCCGCGATCGCGGCCAGCGCGCCCTTGGAGGGGCTGGAGCGCTTGACCTCGCAGATCACCTTGACGCCGTCGCCGCGCAGGGCCGCGACGCCGTCCTTGGCCTGGGGCGCCTTGGCGGCACGCTCCTTGAGCTCGTCGAGGCTCACGCGGGCCTGCCGTTCGGCAAGGTCTTCGCGGACCCCTTCGATGATCTCGTCGAGCACACTCACGCGAGCGGCCCCCTTCCGGGTTGATGACGGTCGGCCGCCTTGCAGACACGTACAACTGCAAGGTCAGCAATCAAATGGTATCCGCAGGAGGCCTTGCCCTCCGCACGCGGTTGACGCCGTCCCATTGACTGGACATTCGGAATCCAGGATTCATATAGGCCCTGTGCAGGCGTTATGGGGCCAGCGCCGATCCGATGGGCAGGTTTCGGACAACGACGAAGACCAGCGCCAGCACCCCGATGGCCCACCAGTACGGGCGGCGCA
Source organism: Streptomyces sp. NPDC059456 (assembly GCF_042750055.1). Classification (NCBI taxonomy): domain Bacteria; kingdom Bacillati; phylum Actinomycetota; class Actinomycetes; order Kitasatosporales; family Streptomycetaceae; genus Streptomyces; species Streptomyces sp. NPDC059456. Next base: position 13,739 of record NZ_JBHYVA010000140.1, on the reverse strand, counting down.
GGACAAAGCGCGGGGCCGGCCCGCCGCGCCAGGCGCGAACCAGCCACAGGATCATGAAACCGGCGAAGACGAAGTAGCCGACGACGGCCAGGGCATTTGCCCCCAAAGCGGTGATCAGATCGCCATGGGCGAACGCGTGCGCACTGCGCAGCCCGCCGCATCCGGGGCACAGGATTCCGGTGACGCGGAAAAGCGGGCAGACCGGATAGTGGCCCGGTTCATTGGGATCCACGGCGCCCACGTACGCAAACGCCAGGGCTGCGGAGGCCAGCGTGAGCGCCGGCGGGGCCAGCCGCCGGGCGCGGCCCTGGGGCAGCGCGGGCACGGCGTAGGGGCTGCGAGAGGCGTCCACGCGCTGATTCTCTCCGCTCATGACAAAAGGCGCAGCCCGGCGGGGCCGCGCCTTTCGAAGGTGTGCACCGGTGGAAGGACCTCGGCGGTTCCTCAGACCTTGGCGGCGGCCTTGTTGGCGGCGATGACGACGGCCAGGTCCTCGTGGGCGCCCTTCGGCGCACCCATGCCCGCGGCCTTCATCGCCATGCCCACGACACCGCCGAGCACGACGACGACGAGACCGGCCCAGAAACCGAGCGGGTTCGCGAGCACCATGAAGGCGCCGGAGATGCAGAAACCGATGAAGGCGATGATGACACCGGTCCAGGCGGCCGGGGTGTGTCCGTGGTTCGTGCCCGCCATGAGTTGCTCCTCGTTTGCTCTGTCGCAGCGCTGTCTATGAAAATCGCGGTCTGTGTCGACTGCCCGCGGCCCATTGTCCCGCACCGGGCGCGGTGCCCGGTCAGCGGGTCGGGTCCTCGCCGCGGTCCAGGGCCTTCCACAGGTCCTCGGGCCGGTCGGGGTCCACCACGGCCGCCTTGCGGGGCCTGGGACTGCCGTCCCGCTCGTAGCGCCCGCCCATCGCGGGCCAGCTGCGCCCGAACCGCAGCGCCAGCAGTCCGGCGACCAGGATCAGGGCCGCGCCGGCGGCCGTGACGTACGGCCAGGCCGTGTGCGTCAGCGCCCCCACCCGGGCCGCGGTGTCCGCCGTCGTACGGGCCGCCTGCGCGTCCAGCGCCTGCCGGTCGTCGGCGGCCAGCACCGCGGAGAGCGCCGCGCCCAGGCCGCTCAACGCGAGCAGCCCGGAGACCAGCAGCCGGCTCCTGCCGCGTACGGCGAACACGGCCACCAGGGCCGCGAGGCCGACGATGGCCAGGGCCGCCGGGAGTCCGGTGACGGCCCGCCCGTCCGCGGTCAGCGGCAGCGAGCCGCCCCCGACGGCGGCGGTCCCGCGGGCCCAGACACGGCCGGAGGCGAGCAGGACGACGGTGGCACCGAGGGCGCCGAGCAGCAGGGCGGCGGCCACGCTGCGGCGGCCGCCGCGGCCTTCCGGGGCGGCCGCTGCGGCCGGGGCGTCGGTGTCGTTTCGGGGTGGGGGTACGGCACTCACACCCCCACTATCCCCTACCCGGTCAGGAGGCGTTCAGCCGGTTGGCCGCTCCCACCGCGCGCAGCACGGCGGCCGCCTTGTTGCGGCACTCCAGGTCCTCCAGCTCCGGCACCGAATCCGCGACGACTCCCGCGCCGGCCTGGACGTACGCCGTGCCGTCGCGCAGCAGCGCGGTGCGGATCGCGATCGCGGTGTCGGAGTCCCCGGCGAAGTCGAGGTAGCCCACGCAGCCGCCGTACAGGCCCCGGCGGGAGGGTTCGAGCTCCTCGATGATCTGCATGGCGCGCGGCTTGGGCGCACCCGAGAGCGTGCCCGCCGGGAAGCAGGCGGTCAGCACGTCGAACGCGGTGCGGCCCTCGGCGACCCGGCCGGTGACGGTCGAGACGATGTGCATGACGTGCGAGTACCGCTCGATCGACATGAAGTCGACGACCTCCACCGACCCGGGCTCGCAGACCCGGCCCAGGTCGTTGCGGCCCAGGTCGACGAGCATCAGGTGCTCGGCGCGCTCCTTGGGGTCGGCCAGCAGCTCCTCGGCGAGCTCGTGGTCCTCCTGCGGGGTGGCCCCGCGGTGGCGGGTGCCGGCGATCGGGTGGACCATGGCCCGCCCGTCCTCGACCTTGACCAGGGCCTCGGGGCTGGACCCGACGACGTCGAAGCCGTTCTCGAAGCGGAACAGGTACATGTACGGGGACGGGTTGGTGGCCCGCAGCACCCGGTAGACGTCGAGCGCGGAGGCCGCGCAGGGGGTCTCGAACCGCTGCGAGGGCACCACCTGGAAGGCCTCGCCGGCCCGGATCCTCTCCTTGATGTCCTCGACGGCGTCCTGGTACTTCTCCCCGCCCCACAGGGCCGAGAACTCCGGCAGCTCGGAGGCGGGCAGCGGGGTCGGGGTGTACGGGGCGGGCCGCGCCAGGTCGGCCTCCATCGCGTCGAGCCGGGCCACCGCGTCCGCGTACGCCTCGTCCACTCCGGTGTCGAGGTCGTTGTGGTTGATGGCGTTGGCGATGAGCTGGACCGTGCCGTCCCAGTGGTCCATGACCGCCAGGTCGGAGGTGAGCAGCATGGTCAGCTCGGGCAGCTCCAGGTCGTCGGCGGTGTGCTCGCCGATCCGCTCCAGGCGGCGCACGATGTCGTAGCCGAGGTAGCCGACCATGCCGCCGGTGAAGGGCGGCATCCCCGCGGCGAGGTCGCGGGGAGTGTGCAGGGCCTCGACTGTGGCGCGCAGGGCGTCGAGGGGGTCGCCGTCGGTGGGGACGCCCACGGGCGGTGTCCCGATCCAGTGCGCCTGGCCGTCGCGGACGGTCAGCGTGGAGGCGCTGCGGACACCGACGAAGGAGTACCGGGACCACGAGCGGCCGTTCTCGGCGGACTCCAGCAGGAAGGTGCCCGGGCGTTCGGCGGCCAGCTTCCGGTAGAGGCCGACGGGGGTGTCTCCGTCGGCCAGGAGCTTGCGGCTCACGGGGATGACGCGGCGGTCCGCCGCGAGCTTGCGGAACGTCTCAAGATCCATGGGGTGGGACCCTAACTGCCTGTTCGGCCAGCGGAAGGACATCGGCGTCGAAGCACGTACGGGCGCCCGTGTGGCAGGCGGCACCGACCTGGTCGACCTTGACGAGGAGGGTGTCGGCGTCGCAGTCGAGGGCGACGGACTTCACGTGCTGGAAGTGGCCGGACGTGTCCCCCTTCACCCAGTACTCCCGGCGGCTGCGGGACCAGTAGGTGCAGCGGCCGGTGGTCAGGGTGCGGTGCAGGGCTTCGTCGTCCATCCAGCCGAGCATGAGCACCTCACCGGTGTCGTACTGCTGGGCGATGGCCGGGACCAGGCCGTCGGCGGACCGCTTGAGCCGGGCGGCGATGGCGGGATCGAGGGAGGACGTACTCATGGGGGCCATTGTGCCGCGCCCGGGCGGGCCCGATGGATCACCGTCCGCCTGATGGGCGGGCACGGGGCGGGTTCCGGTCGTAGGCTGGCCCCCATGTCTACCCATGCGAAGCGTGAACGCCTGCTGCTGGCGGACCTGTTGGAGGCGGCGGGGCCGGAGGCGCCGACGCTGTGCGACGGCTGGCGGGCCCGGGAACTGGCGGCGCACGTGGTGGTCCGGGAGCGTCGCCCGGACGCGGCGGGCGGCCTGCTGCTGAACGTCCTGAAGGACCGGCTGGACAAGGTGATGGCCGAGTACGCGGCCAAGCCGTACGAGGAACTGATCCAGCTGATCCGGACCGGCCCGCCGAAGATGTCCCCGTACGCGCTGAAGCAGATCGACGAGGCGGCGAACGCGGTGGAGTTCTACGTCCACGCCGAGGACGTGCGGCGCGCCCAGCCGGACTGGTCGCCGCGCCCGCTGGACCCGGTGTTCTCCGACGCCCTGTGGTCCCGGCTGGAGAAGCTGGCCCGGCTGACGGGCCGCCGCTCGCCGGTGGGCCTGGTGCTGCGCCGCCCGAACGGGCAGACGGCGGTCGCGCACAAGGGCACCCCGGTGGTGACGGTCACGGGCGAGCCGGGGGAGCTGACGCTGTTCTGCTTCGGCCGCCAGGACGCCGCGGCGGTGGAACTGGACGGCCCGAAGGAGGCCGTCGCGAAGCTCACGGTGGCCAAGCTCGGCATCTGAGCCGAGGGGGCTCCGGGCGGGCGCCACGGAGCCCCCGGTACGGCCGGGCTGGTGAAAACGGGCACGGCACCCTGGGGGAAAGGTTTCCGCATGCCGTCACCTCCCTACGCTCCGTCACGGATGCCGACCGGTTCGGTGTCATCATCGTGGAAGGAACAAGAACCCCCATGCGTCTTCGCACCACTGCCGCCGCGCTCGCCGGAGCCCTCGCGCTGGTCCTCCCCGCCGGAGCCCAGGCGTTCGCCGACGAGGGCAAGGTCCTCGACTACGTCTACATGGACCAGAACAACACCGAGAAGAACGCCCAGCTCAAGGACGCCGGCGCGGACACGTGCCTCGCGCTGCCGTCCGCCGCGTCGACCGTCGTCGAAGCGGTGAACAGGACCGACTCGGAGGCCCTGCTGTTCGAGGACGCGGAGTGTGGCGGCGAGCCGGTCGCCATCCTCCAGCCCGGAGACAAGGCCGGCGACTTCCACGCCGCCGCGGTGGTCTTCCGTCAGGCCCCCAAGCAGGAGCAGCAGCAGGAGCAGCAGGCGGACCAGCAGCAGCGGCCCGAGCAGCAGCAGCCGGACCGGCAGGACCGCCAGGACCGTCCGGAGCAGGAGGACCTCTCCGACTCCTTCGGCGACTTCCTGTAGGAATGCCCGCCGCCCGGCCGGGGGACCCGAGGGCGATCCCCTCGCGTCACCCCGGCCGGTGCGGCCCGGCCGCGGTCAGCGGACCGGGTGGCCCGCCCCGCGGAGGGTGTCCTTGACCTGGCCGATCCGCAGGTCGCCGAAGTGGAACACGGACGCCGCCAGCACCGCGTCGGCGCCGGCCGCGATCGCCGGCGGGAAGTGCTCCAGCCGGCCGGCCCCGCCCGAGGCGATCACCGGGACCGTGACGTGCCCCCGCACGGCCGCGATCATCTCGGTGTCGTAGCCGTCCTTGGTGCCGTCCGCGTCCATCGAGTTCAGCAGGATCTCCCCGGCGCCGAGGTCGGCCGCCCGGTGCGCCCACTCGACGGCGTCCATGCCGGTGCCCCGGCGGCCGCCGTGCGTGGTGACCTCGAAGGAACCGTCGGCCGTCCGACGGGCGTCGACGGACAGGACGAGGACCTGCCGGCCGAAGCGCTCCGCGATCTCCCGGATCAGCTCGGGCCGCGCGATGGCGGCGGTGTTCACGCCGACCTTGTCCGCGCCGGCCCGCAGCAGCTTGTCCACGTCGTCGGCGGAGCGGACGCCGCCGCCCACGGTCAGCGGGATGAAGACCTGCTCGGCGGTCCGCCGCACCACGTCGTACGTGGTCTCGCGGTTGCCGGACGACGCCGTGATGTCGAGGAAGGTCAGCTCGTCGGCGCCCTCGGCGTCGTACAGCTTGGCCATCTCCACCGGGTCGCCCGCGTCCCGCAGGTTCTGGAAGTTGACGCCCTTGACGACCCGGCCGTTGTCCACGTCCAGGCAGGGGATCACACGTACGGCCAGGGTCATCGCGACGCTCCCCGGTAAGCCTCGACCTCCACCTCGACGACCATGCTGGGGTCGACGAAGCCGGAGACGATGATCATGGACGCGGCGGGGCGGACGGCGTCGAAGAGCTCCTTGTGGGCGCGGCCCACCTCCTCGACGTCCCGGGCGTGCGTGAGGTACATCCGGGTGCGGACCACGTGCTCGGGTCCGAGACCGGCCTGCTCCAGCGCCTTGAAGGCCACCCCGAAGGCGGTGACGGTCTGGTCGTACGGGCCGTCGACACCGGCGGCGGTGCAGCCGGAGACCAGCACGAGGCCGTTGTCGAGCTGCACGGCGCGGGAGTAGCCGATGACGTCCTCGAACGCACCGCCGGAGGAGATGCGGCGCACTGCGTCGGAGCTCATGCGGAGACCGCCTTCAGTGCCTCTTCCAGGGTGAACGCCTCGGCGTACAGGGCCTTTCCGACGATCGCGCCCTCGACGCCCAGCGGCACCAGGGCGGACAGCGCCCGCAGGTCGTCCAGCGAGGAGACGCCGCCGGAGGCCACGACCGGCCGGTCCGTGGCGGCGCAGACGTTCTTCAGCAGCTCCAGGTTGGGGCCGGTCAGCGTGCCGTCCTTGCCGATGTCGGTGACGACGTAGCGGGCGCAGCCCTCGGAGTCCAGGCGCGCGAGGGTCTCGTAGAGGTCCCCGCCCTCGCTGGTCCAGCCGCGGCCCTTGAGGGTGGTGCCGCGGACGTCGAGGCCGATGGCGATCTTGTCGCCGTGCTCGGCGATGGCCTTGGCGGCCCACTCCGGGGTCTCCAGGGCGGCGGTGCCCAGGTTGACGCGGGTGCAGCCGGTGGCGAGGGCCGCGGCGAGCGTGGCGTCGTCGCGGATGCCGCCGGAGAGCTCGACCTTGATGTCCATGGCGCCGGTGATCTCGGCGACCAGGGCGCGGTTGTCGCCCGTGCCGAAGGCGGCGTCGAGGTCGACGAGGTGCAGCCACTCGGCTCCGGCGCGCTGCCAGGCGAGGGCCGCCTCCAGCGGGGAACCGTAGGAGGTCTCGCTCCCGGACACCCCGTGCACGAGGCGGACGGCCTGCCCGTCGCGGACGTCGACCGCGGGGAGGAGTTCCAGCTTGTTGACGGGCATCAGAGGGTCTCGATCCAGTTGGTGAGGAGCTGGGCTCCGGCGTCGCCGGACTTCTCGGGGTGGAACTGGGTGGCCCACAGGGCGCCGTTCTCGACCGCCGCGACGAAGGGCTCGCCGTGGGTGGCCCAGGTGACCTTGGGGGCGCGGATCACCGGGTTGGTGACCTCCAGGCTCCAGTTCCGCACCGCGTACGAGTGCACGAAGTAGAAGCGGGCGTCGTCGTCCAGGCCCTTGAAGGCCTGGCTGTCGGCCGGGGCGTCGACGGTGTTCCAGCCCATGTGGGGCACGATCGGGGCGCGCAGCGGCTCGACGGTGCCGGGCCACTCGTCGAGGCCCTCCGTCTCCACGCCGTGCTCGATGCCGCGCTCGAAGAGGATCTGCATGCCGACGCAGATGCCCATGACGGGGCGGCCGCCGGAGAGCCTGCGGCCGATGATCCAGTCGCCGCGGACGTCCTTGAGGCCCTGCATGCAGGCGGAGAAGGCACCGACGCCGGGGACGAGGAGTCCGTCGGCGTCCATCGCCTTGTCGTAGTCGCGGGTGATCTCGACGTCCGCGCCGACGCGCGCGAGGGCGCGCTCGGCGGAGCGTACGTTTCCGAAGCCGTAGTCGAAGACCACGACCGTCTTGGTGGGGCGGACTGCGCTCATTCCCAAATTCCCTGGATTCGCAGGACTCCGGCGGCCAGACACATCGCGGAGCCGAGGGCGAGCAGGATGACGACCGATTTCGGCATCTTCTGCTTCTGGAAGGAGTAGACGCCTCCGGCCAGGAACAGGCCGAAGACGATCAGGATGGTGTTCAGGCCGTTCACGCTAGAGGGCGCCCTTCGTGGAGGGCAGGATGCCGGCCGCGCGCGGGTCGAACTCGGCGGCGTAGCGCAGCGCCCGGGCCAGGGCCTTGAACTGGCACTCCACGATGTGGTGGGCGTTGCGGCCGTACGGGACGTGGATGTGCAGGGCGATCTGCGCCTGCGCGACGAAGGACTCGAAGATGTGCCGGGTCATCGTCGTGTCGTACTCGCCGATCATCGGCGCCATGTTCTCGGGCTCGGTGTGCACGAGGTACGGGCGGCCGGACAGGTCGACGGTCACCTGGGCGAGGGACTCGTCCAGCGGCACGGTGCAGTTGCCGAAGCGGTAGATGCCGACCTTGTCGCCGAGGGCCTGGCGGAAGGCGGCGCCGAGCGCGAGGGCGGTGTCCTCGATGGTGTGGTGGCTGTCGATGTGCAGGTCGCCGTCCGTCTTGACCGTGAGGTCGAAGAGGCCGTGGCGGCCGAGCTGGTCGAGCATGTGGTCGTAGAAGCCCACGCCCGTCGAGACGTCGACCTTGCCGGTGCCGTCGAGGTCTATCTCGACCAGGACCGAGGTCTCCTTCGTGGTCCGTTCGACCCGTCCGATGCGGCTCATGCGTGCTGCTCCTTCTTCAGTGCGCGAACCGCTTCCAGGAACGCGTCGTTCTCGGCCGGGGTGCCGGCGGTGACCCGCAGCCAGCCCGGTACGCCGTTGTCCCTGACCAGGACACCCTGGTCGAGGATCTTCCGCCAGGCGGTGTGGGAGTCCTCGAACTTCCCGAACTGGATGAAGTTCGCGTCGGACTCGGTGACCTCGTAGCCGATGGCCCGCAGCTCGATGACGAGGCGGTCCCGCTCGGCCTTGAGCTGTTCGACGTAGCCGAGCAGCGTGTCGGTGTGCTCCAGGGCGGCCAGCGCGGTCGCCTGGGTGACGGCCGACAGGTGGTACGGCAGGCGTACGAGCTGGACGGCGTCGACCACGGCCGGGTGTGCGGCCAGGTAGCCCAGGCGCAGTCCGGCGGCGCCGAAGGCCTTGGACATGGTCCGGGAGACCACCAGGTTCGGCCGGCCCTCGATGAGGGGCAGCAGCGAGTCCCGGTGGCTGAACTCGACGTACGCCTCGTCCACGACGACCAGGGAGGGCTTGGCCGCCTGCGCGGCCTCGTAGAGGGCGAGGACGGTCTCCGCCTCGACCGCGGTGCCCGTGGGATTGTTGGGCGAGGTGATGAAGACGACGTCGGGTGCGTTCTCGGCGATGGCCTGCTCGGCCGCCTCCACGTCGATCGTGAAGTCCTCGCGGCGCGGTCCGGAGATCCAGCCCGTGCCGGTGCCTCGCGAGATCAGCGCGTGCATGGAGTACGAGGGCTCGAAGCCGATGGCCGTGCGCCCGGGCCCGCCGAAGGTCTGCAGCAGCTGCTGGATGACCTCGTTGGAGCCGTTGGCGGCCCAGACGTTCTCCAGGGCCACCGGGTGCTTCGCGGTGCGGGTGAGGTAGGCGGCCAGCTGGGTGCGCAGCTCGACCGCGTCCCGGTCGGGGTAGCGGTTGAGGGTGCGGGCGGCCGCGGAGACGCGCTCGGCGATGCGCCGCACCAGCTCCTCGGGGAGCTCGTACGGGTTCTCGTTGGTGTTCAGCTGGACGGGCACGTCGAGCTGGGGGGCGCCGTACGGGGTCTTGCCGCGCAGTTCGTCCCGGATGGGGAGGTCGTCGATGCCGACCTGGTCGTACGAGGTCACTGGCCGGGCACCTTCCATCCGAAGCGGGCCTTGAGGGCGGCGCCGTGCGCCGGCAGGTCCTCGGCCTCGGCCAGGGTCACCACGTGGTGGGTGACCTCGGCGAGCGCGTCGCGCGTGTAGTCGACGATGTGGATGCCGCGCAGGAAGGACTGCACGGACAGGCCGGAGGAGTGGCAGGCGCAGCCGCCGGTGGGCAGCACGTGGTTCGACCCGGCGCAGTAGTCGCCGAGGGAGACCGGGGCCCACGGGCCGACGAAGACCGCGCCGGCGTTGCGCACGCGGGCGGCCCAGGCGGCGGCGTCGGCGGTCTGGATCTCCAGGTGCTCGGCGCCGTACGCGTCGACGACCTTGAGGCCGTCCTCCAGGCTGTCGACCAGCACGATCGCGGACTGCTTGCCCGCGAGCGCCGGCTTGATCCGGTCCTCGACGTGCTTGGTGGCCGCGACCTGCGGCTCCAGCTCCCGCTCGACGGCGGCGGCGAGGTCCTCGGAGTCCGTGACGAGCACGGCCGCGGCCAGCGGGTCGTGCTCGGCCTGGCTGATCAGGTCGGCGGCGACGTGCACCGGGTCGGCCGTGGAGTCCGCGAGGACCGCGATCTCGGTCGGGCCGGCCTCGGTGTCGATGCCGATCTTCCCGGTGAAGTAGCGCTTGGCGGCGGCGACCCAGATGTTGCCGGGGCCGGTCACCATGTTGACGGGAAGGCAGTCCTCCGTGCCGTACGCGAACATCGCGACGGCCACGGCGCCGCCGGCCGCGTACACCTCGTCCACGCCGAGCAGCGCGCACGCGGCGAGGATCGTCGGGTGCGGCAGACCGCCGAACTCCTTCTGCGGCGGGGACGCGAGCGCGATCGACTCGACGCCCGCCTCCTGCGCCGGGACGACGTTCATGACGACGGAGGACGGGTACACCGAGCGGCCGCCCGGGGCGTACAGGCCCACGCGCTCGACCGGGACCCACTTCTCCGTCACGGTCCCGCCGGGGACCACCTGGGTGGTGTGCTCGGTGCGGCGCTGGTTGCGGTGGACGATCCGGGCGCGCCGGATGGACTCCTCCAGGGCGGCGCGGACGGCCGGGTCCAGCTCGTCGAGGGCGGCCTCGAGCGCCTCGGCGGGCACCCTGACCTGCTCCAGCGTGACACCGTCGAACTTCTGCGCGTACTCGATGAGCGCCGCCGTGCCACGATGATGGACGTCCTCGCAGATGGGCCGCACCTTGTCCAGGGCGGCTTCCACGTCGAACTCGGCACGGGGCAGCAGATCGCGCAGGGCGCCACCCTCGGGGAGGGCGTCACCGCGCAGGTCGATACGAGAGATCACCTCCCAATTCTCTCAGACCGCCTCACGCCACCGTCCGCCCGTATCACTGGCTGATACAGGTCCCGGATGTCACCGCCGCCCACTAGCGTTCCCTTACACGTATGTGCAGCGTGTGACGAGCGGAGGGGGGCCGCCATGGCGGAGCCACGTGCCGGAGAGCAGCCCGCGGATCTCACCGATCCCGAGCGCCGCATGTGGCAGGCGTACCGGACGGGCAGCGTCTGCGATCTCAGCGCCCGGGCGGCCGCCGAGGACGACCCCCACGACAGCGGGCGGGTCTGGGGCGGGGGGCGCAGCGTCCGGGCCCAGGTGGTGGCGCTGCTGCTGCTCCACGGGCCGCCGCCGGTGCCGGGGCGCGTCGCCTCGCTGAAGCTGCGCGGCGTGCGGATCACGGGACGCCTCGACCTGTCCGGGGGGCTCGTACAACCGTACGTCGAACTCCAGTCCTGCCGCTTCGACAGTGAGGTCCAGCTGTCCGAGACCCGCTTCGTCACCCTGCGCCTGGTCAACTGCGCGATACCCCGGCTGGACGCCTCCCGGCTGCACACCGAGGGCGATCTGCACCTGCCGCGCTGCCGGGTGGCCCGCGGGATCCGGCTGACCGACGCGCAGATCGGCACCGACCTGCTGATCAGCCAGGCCGTGGTGCGGCGCGACAACAAGGGCCGGGCCATCGCCGCGGACGGGATGTCGGTGGCGCAGGACTTCCAGGGCGAGCTGCTGGAGACGGACGGGGAGGTGAGCCTGCGCGGCGCGAAGATCGGCGTGTCGATGAACCTGCGCGGGGCCCGCCTGAGCAACCCGCACGGGCGGCGGGCGCTGAACGCCCCGCAGCTGACCGTCGAGCGGACCCTGTACCTGACCTCGATCGCACTGGACTACGTCCTCGGGGACCTGGGCTCCTCCACTCCCCCGTACGGGCTGGGCCAGACGCCGACCCGCGGGCAGCGGTCCCGGCGCTTCGAGTGCCGGGGCGGGCTGCGCCTGGACGACGGCCGGTTCGGCGACGCCGTCGACTTCTACGGCGCCCGGTTCACGCTGGCCGAGGAGCAGGTGGTCTCGCTGCGCCGGATCCAGACGCCCGAGCTGCGGTTCGTCGGCGAACGGCCGGAGCGGGGCCGGGTGGTCCTGTCCGGGGCCAAGGTCGTCAAGCTGGTCGACACCTCCACCAGCTGGCCGGGCCCGGGAGGCGTGTCGATCGAGGGGTTCGCCTACGAGACCCTCGCGCCCCGCGGCCATTTCCCGCTGGCGCGCCGGCTGGCCTGGGTGGCGGCGGCCACCCCCGAGTACTCGCCGGAGCCGTACGAGCGGCTGGCCGCCGTACTGCGCGCCAGCGGCGAGGACGCGGACGCCCGCGAGGTCCTGCTGGCCAAGCAGCGGCGGCGCCGGGCCACCCTGCCCGCGGCGCTCAAGGCGTGGGGGTACCTCCAGGACTGGACGGTGGCGTACGGCTACCGTCCGGGCCGGGCCGCCCTGTGGATGGCGGTGCTGTGGGCGGCGGGCGCCCTGCTCTTCTCCCGGCACGAGCCGCCGCCGATCAAGGCGGACGAGCATCCGGGGTGGAACGCGGCCCTCTACGCGCTGGACCTGCTGCTGCCCGTCATCGATCTCGGCCAGGAGGGCCAGTGGAAGGTGGAGGGCGGCTGGCAGTGGGGCTCGGCGGCGCTGGTCCTGCTGGGCTGGATCCTCGCGACGACGGTCGCGGCGGGAGCCTCGCGCCTGCTGCGGAGGGGATGACCGGGAGGACCGGGAACAACTGAGGTGACAGGCCCTGGCCCCCGGCCACTACCCTGTCCGTCGTGACCTCCGTTCGCCTGCCCCTCTTCCCGCTCAACTCGGTGCTGTTCCCGGGACTCGTCCTCCCGCTGAACGTCTTCGAGGAGCGATATCGCGCCATGATGCGGGAACTGCTGAAGACGGGCGAGGACGAGCCGCGCCGCTTCGCGGTCGTCGCGATCCGCGACGGCCGGGAGGTCGCGCCGACCGCGCCGGGCCTGCCGGACCAGACGGCGCTGCCCGAGCGGGGCCCGACGGCCGGCTTCGGCCCGGACCCCGTCCAGGCGTTCCACCGGGTGGGCTGCATCGCGGACGCGGCGACGATCCGGGAGCGGGAGGACGGCAGCTTCGAGGTCCTCGCCACCGGGACGTCCCGGGTCCGGCTGCTGTCGGTGGACACCTCGGGCCCGTACCTGGTCGCCGAGCTGGAGGAGCTCCCGGAGGACGCGGGGGACGGCGCGGGCGCACTGGCGGAGGGTGTCCTGCGGGCCTTCCGGAACTACCAGAAGCGGCTGGCCGGAGCCCGTGAGCGGTCCCTGAGCTCGGGCGCGGACCTGCCGGACGAGCCGTCGGTGGTCTCGTACCTGGTGGCGGCGGCGGCCGTGCTGGACATCCCGGCGAAGCAGCGGCTGCTCCAGGCGCCGGACACCGCGACGCGGCTCGCGGAGGAACTGAAACTGCTGCGCTCGGAGACGGCGGTCATCCGCCACCTCCCGTCGCTGCCGGCGGTGGACCTGACGCGCGCGCCGACGAGCCCGAACTGACGGCACGGGCCCGGCCGCGAAGCGACCGACCGCACGAGAGCGACCGCAAGAGACCGACCGCACGACACCGACGGCGAAGGACCGATGGCGAAGAAGAAGAGCCAGGCTCCGGCGGGCACCCCGGCGATCGCGGCCCTGACCTCCGCCGGGGCGGAGTTCACGGTGCACGCGTACGAGCACGACCCGGCGCACCCCTCGTACGGCGAGGAGGCGGCGCAGGCCATGGGGGTCTCCCCGGACCGGGTCTTCAAGACGCTGGTCGCGGAGGTCGACGGCGTGCTGACGGTGGCGGTGGTCCCGGTGTCGGGCAGCCTGGACCTGAAGGCGCTGGCGACCGCGGTCTCCGGCAAGCGGGCGTCGATGGCGGACCCCGTGCTGGCGGAGCGCACGACCGGCTACGTACGGGGCGGCATCTCCCCGCTGGGCCAGCGCAAGCGGCTGCGGACGGTGGTGGACGAGTCGGCGGCGGCGCACGCCACGATCTGCGTCTCGGCGGGCCGCCGGGGCCTGGAGGTGGAGCTCGCGCCCGGCACCCTGACCACGCTGACGGGCGCCGTCCTGGCCCCCGTCGGCCGCCCGTAGCGGCGGCCCGGGGCCCGGCCGGCGGTCAGCCCCGCGGGGGCTCCGGTGCGGAGGGGTCCGGCGGGGTCGTGTGGACGTGGGGCGCGGGGTAGGCCCCCTGCGCGGCCGGCTCGGCGTACGGATCCGGGTCGTGCG
>NZ_JBHYVA010000139.1:0-15024 GCF_042750055.1 Streptomyces sp. NPDC059456 | reverse complement strand
CCGGGATTCCGGTGACGGGGCGCCGTCGCGTCACACCGCCTCGATCAGCTCTTGCGGTGACCCACCAGCCGCGGCTTCGACTCCAGCCCGTCCAGCCCGTGCCAGGCCAGGTTCACCAGGTGCGCCGCGACCTCCGCCTTCTTCGGCCGGCGCACGTCCAGCCACCACTGCCCGGTCAGCGCGACCATCCCGACCAGCGCCTGCGCATACAGCGGGGCCAGCTTCGGATCGAACCCCCGAGCCTTGAACTCCAGGCCCAGAATGTCCTCGACCTGCGTCGCGATATCGCTGATCAGCGACGCGAACGTGCCCGTCGACTGCGCGACCGGCGAGTCCCGCACCAGGATGCGGAACCCGTCCGTATAGGACTCGATGTAGTCCAGCAGCGCGAACGCGGCCTGCTCCAGCAGCTCCCGCGGATGCCCGGCCGTCAGCGCGCCCGTCACCCCGTCCAGCAGCTGGCGCATCTCCCGGTCCACGACGACCGCGTACAGACCCTCCTTGCCCCCGAAGTGCTCGTACACCACCGGCTTGGACACCCCGGCCTTCGCCGCGATCTCCTCCACCGACGTGCCCTCGAAGCCCTTCTCCGCGAACAGCGTGCGGCCGATGTCCAGCAGTTGCTGACGCCGCTCGGCGCCCGTCATCCGGACCCGGCGGCCACGCCGGGGCTTGTCGCTGCTGGAACTGCTGCCGTCGATCGCCACGTCCCCCATCATGCCGCGTTCGACGCGTTTTCCCTGCGCCGGGCATCGATCCGGGCACCGGACGGCCAGCGCACGTCCGTCGCCCACCCCGCCAGCTCGAACCAGCGGATCAGCCGGGCACTGGAGTCGACCTGGCCCCGCAGCACACCGTGCCGGGCCGACGTCGGGTCCGCATGGTGCAGGTTGTGCCACGACTCCCCGCACGAGAGCACCGCGAGCCACCACACGTTGCCGGAACGGTCCCGCGACTTGAACGGACGCTTGCCCACCGCATGACAGATCGAATTGATCGACCACGTCACGTGGTGCAGCAGCGCGACGCGCACCAGCGAACCCCAGAAGAACGCCGTGAACGCACCCCACCACGACAGCGTCACCAAGCCCCCGACCAGCGGCGGGATCGCCAGCGACACGACCGTCCAGAACACGAAGTCACGCGAGATCCGCCGGATCGCCGGATCCTTGATCAGATCGGGCGCGTACTTCTGCTGATTGGTCTGCTCCTCGTCGAACAGCCACCCGATGTGCGCCCACCACAGCCCCTTCACCAGCGCCGGGACCGTCTCCCCGAACCGCCACGGCGAATGCGGGTCGCCCTCGTGATCGGAGAACTTGTGGTGCTTGCGGTGATCCGCCACCCAGCGCACCAGCGGCCCCTCCACCGCCATCGAACCCATCACGGCCAGCACGATCCGCAGCGGCCGCTTCGCCTTGAAGGAACCGTGCGTGAAGTACCGGTGGAAACCGATCGTGATCCCGTGGCAGGCCAGGAAGTACATGAACACCATCAGGCCGAGATCCAGCCAGCTCACCCCCCAGCCCCACACCAGCGGAACCGCCGCCAGCAGCGCCAGGAAGGGAACGACGATGAACAACAGCAGGGCGAACTGCTCCACGGACCGTTTGCTCTCGCCCCCGAGCGTCGCGGAAGGCCCGGCGGAATCGGGATCGGAACCTGAACCGGAAGCCGCCGAGGCGCCCTCGATCAGTTCGGGACTGGTGGTCATGAGGGTCCCCTGGGAGTGAGGAATCGGCGGACGCCAGGGCGCCCACCCAGGCTACGGATGCGTAACCTACGGCAACGTAAGTATGGCAAAGCATGAGCCCGCGACAAGAGGAGCACGGCCGCGCCCGAGGCGCTCTCAAGGGCGCCCGCCACCGCCCGCGCGCCGCCTGGTGAGACGTTTAGCAAGGCACGAGGCCAGGACACCTATCCTGGTGTCGTCGGACAGCGCGGTCCGCACGGGCAGCCGGGCTGCACACCAGGTGGGGGACACCCCCGCGCACCCCGGAGCCCACCTCCCAGTAGCGCTCGAACACTGCAAGGAGCCGCACCTGTGAGCAGTGCTGACCAGGCCTCCTCCACCCCGGCCACCGCCGCCAACGCGGAACTGCGCGCGGACATCCGCCGCCTCGGGGACCTCCTCGGCGAAACCCTCGTCCGCCAGGAAGGCCAAGAACTCCTCGACCTCGTCGAACAAGTGCGCGCCCTGACCCGCACCGACGGCGAAGCCGCCGCCGCACTGCTCGGCGACACCGACCTCGAAACCGCCGCCAAGCTGGTGCGCGCCTTCTCCACCTACTTCCACCTCGCCAACGTCACCGAACAGGTACACCGCGGCAAGGAACTGCGCGCCCACCGCGCCGCCGAAGGCGGGCTCCTCGCCCGCACCGCCGACATGCTCAAGGACGCCGACCCCGAGCACCTGCGCGAAACGGTCCGCAACCTCAACGTGCGCCCCGTCTTCACCGCACACCCCACCGAAGCAGCCCGCCGCAGCGTCCTCAACAAGCTGCGCCGCATCGCCGCCCTGCTCGAAGAGCCCGTCACCGGAGCCGGCGAACGCCGCCGCCACGACCTGCGCCTCGCCGAGAACATCGACCTCGTCTGGCAGACCGACGAGCTCCGCGTCGTACGCCCCGAACCCGCCGACGAGGCCCGCAACGCCATCTACTACCTCGACGAACTGCACGCCGGCGCCGTCGGCGACGTCCTCGAAGACCTCGCCGCCGAGCTCCAGCGCGTCGGCGTCGAGCTGCCCGCAGGCACCCGCCCGCTCACCTTCGGCACCTGGATCGGCGGCGACCGCGACGGCAACCCCAACGTCACCCCCGACGTCACCCGCGACGTACTGATCCTCCAGCACGAACACGGCATCACCGACGCCCTCGAACTCGTCGACTTCCTGCGCGGACTGCTCTCCAACTCCATCCGCTACACCGGAGCCACCGAGGAACTCCTCTCCTCCCTCCAGGCCGACCTCGAACGCCTCCCCGAGATCAGCCCGCGCTACAAGCGACTCAACGCCGAAGAGCCCTACCGCCTCAAGGCCACCTGCATCCGGCAGAAGCTCGTCAACACCCGCGAACGCCTCGCCAAGGGCACCCCCCACGAAGAAGGCCGCGACTACCTCGGCACCGCCGAACTCCTCACCGACCTCACCCTCATCCAGACCTCCCTGCGCGAACACCGCGGCGCCCTCTTCGCCGACGGCCGCATGGACCGCACCATCCGCACCCTCGCCGCCTTCGGCCTCCAGCTCGCCACCATGGACGTCCGCGAACACGCCGACGCCCACCACCACGCCCTCGGTCAGCTCTTCGACCGGCTCGGCGAGGAATCCTGGCGCTACGCCGACATGCCCCGCGACTACCGCGGCAAGCTCCTCGCCAAGGAACTCCGCTCCCGGCGCCCCCTCGCCCCCACCCCCGCACCCCTCGACGCGGCCGGCCACAAGACCCTCGGCGTCTTCTTCGCCATCAAGGACGCCTTCGAGAAGTTCGGCCCCGAAGTCATCGAGTCCTACATCATCTCGATGTGCCAGGGCGCCGACGACGTCTTCGCCGCCGCCGTCCTCGCCCGCGAAGCCGGCCTCATCGACCTCCACGCCGGCTGGGCCAAGATCGGCATCGTCCCGCTCCTGGAAACCACCGACGAGCTCCGCGCCGCCGACGTCATCCTCGACGAGATGCTCGCCGACCCCTCCTACCGCCGCCTCGTCTCCCTGCGCGGCGACGTCCAGGAGGTCATGCTCGGCTACTCCGACTCCTCCAAGTTCGGCGGCATCACCACCAGCCAGTGGGAGATCCACCGCGCCCAGCGCCGCCTGCGCGACGTCGCCCACCGCTACGGCGTACGCCTGCGCCTCTTCCACGGCCGCGGCGGCACCGTCGGCCGCGGCGGCGGCCCCTCCCACGACGCGATCCTCGCCCAGCCCTGGGGCACCCTCGAAGGCGAGATCAAGGTCACCGAACAGGGCGAGGTCATCTCCGACAAGTACCTCGTCCCCTCACTGGCCCGCGAAAACCTGGAACTGACCGTCGCGGCCACCCTCCAGGCCTCCGCCCTGCACACCGCCCCCCGCCAGTCCCACGACGACCTCGCCCGCTGGGACGCGGCCATGGACACCGTCTCCGACGCCGCCCACGCCGCCTACCGCGCCCTCGTCGAAGACCCCGACCTGCCCGCCTACTTCTTCGCCGCCACCCCCGTCGACCAGCTCGCCGACCTCCACCTCGGCTCCCGCCCCTCCCGCCGCCCCGACTCCGGAGCCGGCCTCGACGGCCTGCGCGCCATCCCCTGGGTCTTCGGCTGGACCCAGTCCCGCCAGATCGTCCCCGGCTGGTACGGAGTCGGCTCAGGCCTCAAGGCCCTGCGCGAAGCCGGCGGCGAAACCGCCCTCACCGAAATGGGCGAGCGCTGGCACTTCTTCCGCAACTTCCTCTCCAACGTCGAGATGACGCTGGCCAAGACCGACCTGCGGATCGCCCGCCACTACGTCGACACCCTCGTCCCCGACGACCTCAAGCACGTCTTCACCCGCATCGAAGCCGAACACGAGCTCACCGTCCGCGAAGTCCTGCGCATCACCGGCGGCGAGAAGCTCCTCGACTCCCACCCCGTCCTCCAGCAGACCTTCGCCGTCCGCGACGCCTACCTCGACCCCATCTCCTACCTCCAGGTCTCCCTCCTCGCCCGCCAGCGCGCCGCCGCCGAACGCGGAGAAGACCCCGACCCGCTGCTCGCCCGAGCCCTGCTGCTCACCGTCAACGGCGTCGCCGCCGGCCTGCGCAACACCGGCTGACCCCGCACGCACGTACGAAGACCCCCGCCGTCCGGACCGGACGACGGGGGTCTTCGCACATGGGGCGATCAGGAGTTGTACGCCGACTGGGCGCGCTCCAGACCCTCCGCGACCAGGCACTCCACGGAATCCGCCGCCCGGTCCACGAACCAGTCCAGCTCCTTGCGCTCCGTCGACGAGAAGTCCTTCAGCACGAAGTCCGCCACCTGCATACGGCCCGGCGGACGGCCGATCCCGCACCGCACCCGGTGGTAATCCGCACCCATCGACTTCGTCATCGACTTCAGACCGTTGTGCCCGTTGTCCCCGCCGCCCAGCTTCAGCCGCAGCGTCGGATAGTCGATGTCCAGCTCGTCATGGACCGCCACGATCCGCTCCAGCGGCACCTTGTAGAAGTCACGCAGCGCCGTCACCGGACCGCCCGACAGGTTCATGAACGACATGGGCTTCGCCAGCACCACCCGGCGGTTCGCCGGCCCCGGCGGACCCATCCGGCCCTCGACCACCTGCGCCCGCGCCTTGTGCGCCTTGAACTTCCCGCGCATCCGCTCCGCCAGCAGATCCACCACCATGAACCCGATGTTGTGGCGGTTGCCCGCGTACTCCGCCCCGGGATTACCGAGGCCGACGATCAGCCACGGCGCCGCGTCGTCCGACATCCATGCTCCTTAACGAGGACGACCGCCGTCCCGCTCCCAGTGGAGCCGGACGGCGGTCGTTCAGCAAGTGCTGAGGTGGAAAAGCGAGGCTCAGGCCTCTTCGCCCTCGGTGGCGGCCTCGGCGGCCGGCTCCTCGGCCTGCGGGGCGACGACCTGCAGAACGGCGGTCTCGCCGTCGACGGCCAGCGTGGTGCCGGCCGGCAGGACCAGGTCGGACGCGTGGATGGTCGCGCCGGCCTCCAGGCCCTCGATCGAGACGGTGACCTCGGTCGGGATGTGGGTGGCCTCGGCCTCGACCGAAACCGTGGTCAGCAGGGTCTCCAGCATGTTGGCGCCGGCGGCCAGCTCACCCTCGGTGACGACGGCGACCTCGACGGTGACCTTCTCGCCCTTCTTGACGATCAGGAAGTCGACGTGGGTCAGCGTGCGCTTGACCGGGTGACGCTGAACGGCCTTCGGGATGACCAGCTCGGTGCCGTCGCCCTTGATGTCCAGGGAGAGCAGGACGTTCGGGGTCTTCAGGGCCATCATCAGGCCGTGGCCCTCGACGTCGACGTGCTTCGGGTCGGTGCCGTGACCGTAGATGACACCGGGAACCAGACCGTCACGACGGGCCTGACGGGCAGCGCCCTTGCCGAAGTTGGTACGGGTGGCAGCGGAAAGCTTGACCTCGGACATGCTCACTCCTCGTGGGGTGATGGAAAAGGACACAGTCACCCGGCCTGAACGGCCTGCTACGAAGAGCGCGTCGATAACGGAGCACCGGCACCAACAGGTGCGGCCTCCCTCGCCGAGCAACTCGAAGAGTGTACCCGGCGCGGAAGGCCGCACCCAAAAGGATCTACGTCCCGTACCGCTACGGGACCTACTGCTGCTCTTCGAACAGGCTCGTGACCGAACCGTCCTCGAAGACCTCACGCACCGCACGCGCCACCATCGGGGCGATCGACAGGACCGTGATCTTGTCGAGCTCCAGGTCGGACGGGTCCGGCAGCGTGTTCGTGAAGATGAACTCGCTGACCTTCGAGTTCTTCAGGCGATCGGCGGCCGGGCCCGACAGGATGCCGTGCGTGGCCGTCACGATGACGTCCTCCGCGCCGTGCGCGAAGAGCGCATCGGCGGCGGCACAGATCGTGCCACCCGTGTCGATCATGTCGTCGACCAGGACACAGACCCGGCCCCGGACCTCACCGACGACCTCGTGGACCGTCACCTGGTTCGCGACGTCCTTGTCACGGCGCTTGTGCACGATCGCCAGCGGAGCGTCCAGACGGTCACACCAGCGGTCGGCGACGCGCACGCGGCCGGCGTCCGGGGACACGATCGTCAGCTTCGTGCGGTCCACCTTCGCACCCACGTAGTCCGCCAGCACCGGCAGCGCCGACAGGTGGTCCACCGGACCGTCGAAGAAGCCCTGGATCTGGTCCGTGTGCAGGTCGACCGTCAGGATGCGGTCCGCACCCGACGTCTTCAGCAGATCGGCCACCAGGCGGGCCGAGATCGGCTCGCGGCCCTTGTGCTTCTTGTCCTGCCGGGCGTACCCGTAGGACGGGATGATCACGGTGATGGAGCGGGCCGACGCACGCTTCAGCGCGTCGATCATGATCAGCTGCTCCATGATCCACTTATTGATCGGAGCCGTGTGGCTCTGGATCAGGAAGCAGTCCGCGCCACGAGCCGACTCCTGGAAACGAACGTAGATCTCACCGTTCGCGAAGTCGAAAGCCTTGGTCGGCACGAGGGCGACGCCCAGCTGATGCGCAACCTCCTCGGCCAGCTCGGGGTGGGCGCGGCCGGAGAAGAGCATCAGCTTCTTCTCGCCGGTCGTCTTGATCCCGGTCACAGCACAGTCTCCTCAGACGTGTTGAAAGCTGCTCGCCCCCGTGTGCGTCCGTCCCGCACACGGTGAGCCAGCCGAATTGCGTGCACCTATCACGGTACGCCGTCCCGGGCGTACCTGTTTCCGGTCAGTTCACCTCAACGAGGTCTCAACGCGGGTCCGCGTCCTCCCGGACCGCCGACTGAGCCGCCGTCGCAGCAGCACTTCCCGGACGCTTGCGAGCCACCCAGCCCTCGATATTCCGCTGCTGACCACGGGCCACGGCCAGCGCACCGGGCGGCACATCCTTCGTGATCACCGAACCGGCCGCCGTGTACGCCCCGTCCCCGATCGTGACGGGAGCCACAAACATGTTGTCCGAACCCGTCTTGCAGTGTGAGCCGACCGTGGTGTGGTGCTTGTGCTCACCGTCGTAGTTCACGAACACACTGGCCGCGCCGATGTTGCTGTACTCACCGATCGTCGCGTCACCCACGTACGACAGGTGCGGCACCTTCGTGCCCTCACCGATCGTCGCGTTCTTCATCTCCACGTACGTGCCGGCCTTCGCCTTCGCACCCAGATTCGTCCCCGGACGCAGATACGCGAACGGACCCACCGACGCCGACTCCCCGACCACCGCCGTGTCCGCCACCGTGTTGTCCACCCGCGCCCGCGCACCCACCCGCGTGTCCTTCAGCCGCGTGTTCGGACCCACCTCGGCCCCCTCACCCACGTGCGTCACACCCAGCAACTGCGTACCCGGGTGCACCACCGCGTCCTGCCCGAACGTCACCGAAACGTCCACGAGCGTGCTCCCCGGATCCACGACCGTCACGCCCGCCAGCATCGCCCGCTCCAGCAGACGCGCATTGAGCAGCGCACGGGCCTCCGCCAGCTGCACGCGGTTGTTGATCCCCAGGATCTGCCGGTGATCGCCGCCCACGGCCGCACCGACCCGGTGACCGGCCTCGCGCAGGATGCCGAGCACGTCCGTGAGGTACTCCTCGCCCTGACTGTTGTCCGTACGGACCTTCCCGAGGCCATCGGCGAGCAGCGCGCCGTCGAAGGCGAACACCCCGGAGTTGATCTCCCGGATCGCACGCTGCGCATCGGTGGCGTCCTTGTGCTCGACGATGGCCGTCACGGCCCCGTCCTCGCCGCGGATGATCCGGCCGTAGCCGGTGGAGTCCGGGACCTCGGCGGTGAGCACGGTGACGGCGTTGCCGTCGGCCTCGTGCGTCTGCACGAGCTGCCCGAGGGTCTCGCCGGTCAGCAGCGGGGTGTCGCCGCAGACGACGACCACCGTGCCGGACGGCTGCCCGCCGAGCTCTTCGAGGGCCATGCGGACGGCGTGGCCGGTGCCGTTCTGCTCGTACTGGACGGCGGTGCGCACGCCGGCGTCGACGTCCGCGAGGTGTGCGATGACCTGCTCGCGGGCGTGGCCGACGACGACCACGAGGTGCGCGGGGTCCAGCTCGCGCGAGGCGGCGACGACGTGTCCCACGAGCGAACGCCCGCAGATCTCGTGCAGAACCTTGGGAGTGGCCGACTTCATGCGGGTGCCTTCACCCGCTGCGAGTACGACGACGGCTGCCGGGCGGTTGGCGCTCACGGGGATGCCCTTCGGCTTCGGGTGGTGGACCCGTGAAGGATACCGGGGCGTTACGAGCCCCAAACGAGGCCGGGTCCCGACCAGGAAGGTCAGGACCCGAACTTGCAGAGCTCCCGGGGCAGGAGTCGAACCTGCGTCGTACCCAGATTCAAAGTCTGGTCGCCCCTGCCGACAGAGCAACCCGGGATTGCGCGCCGCCAGCCTACGCGTTCAGGCGGCGCGCCTCCACTGCCATCTGTGACCACCACCCCTCGATGCGGCGGTATAGGTCAGCGCTGTCGAGCACCGAGACGACCAGGCAGCCCCGGTACTCCGCTCCCACGTTCTTCCGGACCGTCTTGGGGTTGTGCTTCTTGAGCGTCGTCCGTTGCAGGTACGAATGATCGACTTCTAGCAGGTCAGCCCAGTAGTGCTCGGCACCGGTGACGTCCCCGGACTCGTGGATCATCAGGCGGTACTGGATGCGCTCGGGCTCGATGCCCAGCAGTCCGAGCCATGTCCGGTACACCAGGACCATGTCCGGATCACTGTTGACGAAGATCACCCGCTCGCGTCGGGCGTACGGCTTGCTCTTCTGTCCCTCGGCCCAATAGAGACCGACGCCGACGAGGAAGAGCTCGCGCTCCGACAGGGAACCCAGTTCCACGGCCGCGTCCTGCTTGGTTCGTTGCCGTTCGACCTCGCGTTTCTCCAGGGTCTTCTCCCAGCCGCGACGGGAGATCTCCGAGGCCTCTTCCGGGGTGCGGTGCCGCTCCGGTTTCGGGAGGTCGCGGACCCAGAGGGAGATCGAGCTCTTCGAGCAGCCGAGCTCGACCTGGATCCGGTCGTAGGTCATGCCCTGGAGGCGGAGCTCCCGGGCCTTCGCGCGGAGGTCGTCCTTCGCGTTCGGCCGCTTGGTCCATTCGGGGGCCGGTTCGCCGTCCAGGAGGCGGTTGAGGATGTCGTTGTTGTGGACGCCCAGGCGGTCGCGGATGCGGCGGCGGCTGAAGCCCTCGCGGCGCAGGGCCACGGCCTGCTCGCGGAGGGATTCGAAGGTCGCGGTCCCGGCGCGGAGGCCGCCGGTGCCGTCGCCCGGGCGGCGTCGGATTTCGGTCATGTCGCCAATGTCGTCCGGAATGCGGTATTCAGGTCTCGCTCAGCGGACGATTCAGTCGTACGTGCGATTACTCGGGGTTTGCGGGAATTCGGGTCGCGGATGTGCTGAGGGCGCTGCGTACGCTGGACGGCATGACCTATACGGGGGAAGAGCACGGGGCCGGGCGGGACGGGCCGCTGTGGTGGGAGCGGCGGCGCGGGGCCGTCCTGGACGTGGGGCTGGCGGCGGTGTCCGCCGTCGAGTGCGCCGTCGAGGGGGTGCCCTTCGCGCGCGAGGCCGGGGTGCCGGTGGCGGTCGGGGTGCTGTTCGGGCTCCTGGTGGGGTCCACGCTGGTGCTGCGGCGGCGCTGGCCGATCGCCGTGGTGCTGGTCGGGATCGCCGTGGCGCCGGCCGCGATGGGGTTCCTGCTCGGCGTGGTCGGGCTGTACACGCTCGCCGCCTGCGAGGTGCCGCGGCGGATCACCGCGTTGCTGGCCTCGATGTCGCTGGTGGCCACGTTCGTGGTGATGTACCTGCGGACCATCGGGGACCAGGGCGCCTCGCGCTCGCTCGTCGTCATCCTGTCCGTGTTCGTGGCGGTGGCGCTGACCGTGCCGCCGGTGCTGCTGGGCCTGTACATAGGGGCGCGGCGGCGGCTGATGGAGAGCTTGCAGGAGCGGGCGGACTCGCTGGAGCGGGAGCTGTCGCTGCTGGCGGACCGGGCGGAGGAGCGGGCCGAGTGGGCCCGTACGGAGGAGCGGACGCGGATCGCCCGGGAGATGCACGACGTGGTGGCGCACCGGGTGTCGCTGATGGTGGTGCATGCGGCCGCGCTGGAGGCGGTGGCGGCCAAGGATCCGGCGCGGGCGGCGAAGAACGCGGCGCTGGTGGGGGACATGGGGCGCCAGGCGTTGACGGAGCTGCGGGAGATGTTGGGTGTGCTGCGGGCGGCGGAGTCGCCGAAGCGGGCTCCTGCGGTGGTGGCGGTGGCCGCTCTGGCGGGGGTCGGGGGTGGGGGTTTCGAGGACGGGCCGGGGCCCACGCTGGGTGAGCTGGAGGCGTTGGTCGGGCAGTCGCGGGCGGCCGGGATGGTGGTGGAGCTGGATGTCCGGGGCGTGGGGGCGGGGTATCCGGCGGAGGTGGAGCAGGCGGCGTACCGGGTGGTGCAGGAGGCGCTG
Source organism: Streptomyces sp. NPDC059456 (assembly GCF_042750055.1). Classification (NCBI taxonomy): domain Bacteria; kingdom Bacillati; phylum Actinomycetota; class Actinomycetes; order Kitasatosporales; family Streptomycetaceae; genus Streptomyces; species Streptomyces sp. NPDC059456. The sequence continues at coordinate 3,886 of NZ_JBHYVA010000139.1, read as the reverse complement.
ACCAACTGCCACAAGCATGCGCCGGGCGCGAGGGTCGTGGTGCGGCTGGCTCATCGGGAGGGTGAGGTGGCCATGCAGGTGGAGAACGGGCCGTGCGGGGCGGACGTGGTCCAGCCCGGGTTGCCGAGCGGGGGGAACGGGCTGGTCGGGATGCGGGAGCGGGTGCTGGGGCTGGGCGGGGTGTTCGTGTCCGGCCCGACGGACCAGGGCGGTTTCAAGGTCTCGGCGGTCCTGCCGCGGGGCCCCCGCCACCCCTGACGCCGAACGTCGGGCGCGGCGCGCCGGGTGCCGCGAGCGCTGTGTGCCGTGCCCTGCCGTGCCCTGCCGTGCCCTGCCGTGCCGTGCCCTGCCGAGCCCTGTCGAGCCCTGTCGTGCTTCGGGCAGAGCCGCGCCCTGTGCCGTGCCTCGCTGCGCACCGCGCCCTGCCGTGTTTGCTGCCGGTCCACGCGGGGTCGTGCGCCCCTGCGGGGCCGGGCCATCGCGTCGGGCCCTGCCGTGTGCCGCGCCTTGCTGTGCCCGTCGCGCCGGCGCCGTGCCGAGCGCTGTGCGCCGAGTCCTGTCGTGCGTCGCGCCGTGCCCCGTGCCCCGTGCCGCGTTTTGGTGCTGCCGGGCCGGGTGGGCCGGCTTGTCGTGGGTTGTGAGCCGTCGGCTGTTCGTGCCGTGTCAGGGGGCGGTGGTGAGGCGGGTGGGTTGGAGGCCGGTGAGGAGGAGGGTGAGGGCCTCGTCGACGCTGCCGCCCAGGTACCAGTCGCCGGTGTGGTCGATGCCGTAGACGCGGCCCTCGCGGTCGATGGCGAGGTGGGAGCCGCCGTCGGAGTCGACGCCGAGCGGGCAGAGCTGGGTGGAGAGGGCGCGGCCGAGGTCGGCGAAGGTGCGGGCGAGGTGGAGGCCGGTGAGGGGGTCCAGGCGGACGGGGACCGGTGCGGTCTGGCGGCCGGGGCCGGGGGCGGTGACGGTGAGTCCGCCGAATTCCGCCCAGGCTTCGACGGCTGCGGGGAAGACGGTGTGCCGGTGGCCTGCGGGGGTGGTGTGGTCGCGCAGGGCGTCGGCCCAGAACTCGGCCTGCTTGATGTCCCAGCGGCCGGGCTCCCAGCCGGCGGTGCGCAGGGCGGTGTCCACGGCGGTGGGGAAGCGGGTGGCCGAGGAGCGGTCGTAGGAGGCGGAGGAGGTGGTCATGGTGGCGGAGGTCAGGCCTTTTCTGACGCGGGGGTGAGGTCGACGGCGCGTACGCCGAAGTGTGCGAGGAGTGCTTCGCAGGAGCGGCAGGGGGGTGCGTAGCTGCCGTGGAGCGGGTCGCCGTCCTCGCGGATGCGGCGGGCCGTGATCTTGGAGTGTTTGAGGGAGCGGCGGGCTTCGCTCGCGGTGAGGGGTTTGCGGGAGGCGCGTCGGCTGCGGGCGCCTTCGACGGCGGTGAGGTGGCGGGAGAGCAGGATGGCTTCGGGGCAGCGGCCGGTGAAGCGTTCGCGCTGGCCGCTGGTGAGGGTGTCGAGGAAGTCCTGGACGAGGGGGTGCAGGGCGGGTGCCTGGTCGGCCTTGCCGGCGGTGCCGGTGAGGGTTTCGCCGCGTACGGAGAGTGCTGCGGCGATGGTGGGGAGGATGCCGTCGCGGCGGAAGCGCAGGACGGGTGCGGCGGGTCGGCCGTCGGTGCTGCTCCAGCGCAGGCGTGGGTCGCCGGACTGGGCGCCGGACTGGGCGTCCGGCTGTCCGGCCGGTTGTCCGGTCGCGGATCCGGTCGGTCCGGTCGGTCCGGCCTGTGCGCCCGTTCCCGAGGTGCCGTCGGCCGCGTCTGTGCGTGTCGCCGTGTTCTGCATGGTCGCGCCTTCCCTCCCGTGGCGGCGGTGCCGGCCGCTGTCGCGCACGCCCCCGTGCTGAGGGGACAGCCTGTCAAATGTCCCCTGTCGTGTGGAAGCGGGGTCGAATATTCGTATCAATTCGGATGTTCCTGGCCGTCGTGCGGCCCCCGGGGTCGCGGGCGGGTGACCCTCTTGCCGGAGCACATAGGCTGTGGTGAACCAGCCAGATCCAGCAGGGGGCTACCGCCATGACGACAGGTCGGCTCGGGCAGCAGGCCGTGCCACCCAACGCCGCGTACTCGGGGCAGGTCGTGCATTTCCCGGACCCGGTCCGGGCCGCTCGGCATCCCCACGGGGTACGGATGGACGCGGACGGACATCCCGACTTCTCCCCGTACGCGCGTGCCGCGGTGGAGATCGCGGAGCCCCCGGAGGGCTTCGGCGTGGACGAACTGCGGCTGACGGACTACGTGTCCGCGAACGCGGCGATGCAGGCGGCGGGCCATGCGCTGTGGGACACGGTCGGCCCGGTGGCGACGCCGCACGGCTGGACGTGGCACCACGTGGCGCGGACGCGGCGGATGGAGTTGGTCCCGGTCGAGGTGAAGGCGCTGCTGCGGCATCACGCGGGGCTGGCGACGGCGCCGGTCGACCACGAGAAGCGGGGGACGCGGCCGTTGCAGGAGGTGCGTCCGGTGCATCTGGGGCTGCCGAAGTCGGTGGTGTCGGTGTCCGAGGAGGCGGTGCAGGGCGTCGAGGAGGACCTCGGGTACCGGCTGCCGGAGGCGTACCGCGCGTTCCTGAAGGCGGCGGGCGGGTGTGCGCCGGTGGGCGCCGGGCTCGACGTGGACCTCGGTGTGCTGGTGGACCAGCCGTTCTTCACGGTGCGTGAGGAGGCGGCGGTCAACGACCTGGTGTACGTCAACAAGTGTCTGCGCGACCACCTGACGAAGGACTACCTGTGCGTGGCCTTCGCCCAGGGTGGTCTGCTCGCGGTGAAGGTGAAGGGCGCGTCGGTCGGCTCGGTGTGGTTCTCCCCGTACGACGACGCGCGTGACCGGGACGGCTGGTCGGTGCAGGAGCGCGTGGAGCGTTTGTTGCTGCCGTGCGGTGCCGATTTCGATGCCTTTCTGGAACGGTTGGCGGGCAATCCGCCGGAGTTGGAAACGGTGGCCGGTCTGATGGTGGACGGCGGATTCGCACGCTCGGTTCCCGTGTCGGGTGCGGCACCGGTGGAGGGGTGACGGCGCGATGGTGACGTTTGCGCAGGCGCAGGAGCGCGCCGAGGAGTGGATCAACGGGGACGTGCCCGCGTACCAGCACCGGGAGGTGCGCGTACGGGAGTTCGGGCTCGGGTTCGTGGTGTGGGCGGAGGACCGTGCGGCGGGTCCGGTGTCCGGTGGTGGCCGGCAGCGGCTGGTCATCGCGCGGGACAGCGGTGAGGTGACGCTGTGGCCGGGTCTGCCGGTGGGTGAGGTGATCCGCCGGTACGAGGAGGAGTACGGGGCTGCGGCCGCGCCGGTGGCGGAGGCCTCGGTGCCGACGCCGCGGATCGACTCGGAGCAGACCTCGTTCATGCTGAGTCCGCCGGAGTGGCTGCAGGAGGCGGCGGACCGGGCGGGGATCCCGCCGGCGATGCCCGCCCCCGCCCCCGCGCCCGCCCCGGCTCCCGCGCCCGCGGTCGCCGCGCAGCCGGAGCCGGTGGTCCAGGCCGTGCCGGCTGCCGCGCCCGGGCCGGTGGAGGCTGTTCCGCTGCGCCGCGAGGTGCCGTACGAGCCGACCGCGAACGACGGGGTGCCGGTCGGGGCCACGCCGTGGGCCGGTACCGATGTGAATCCCGGTGCGGACGACGTGTCCGTACCGCTGCCCGCGACGGTGTTCGCGCCGCCGCTGTCGGGGTCGGACCTGGAGGACGTGGCGCCGCCGCCCGGCGCCTCCTCCGAGGCCAAGACCACGCTGATGGCCGGGGGCAGCGGGCTCCCGAAGACGGCGATCGCCCCGGCCCGGCACCGCGGGGCCCGGGAGGGCGGGGCGGGCGCCGGTTCCCGCGGCGCGGCGGCGGCCGGCAGTGCCCCGCCCGCCCGGGGGGGGGC
>NZ_JBHYVA010000138.1:6415-15080 GCF_042750055.1 Streptomyces sp. NPDC059456 | reverse complement strand
GCCCAGAGCTCTGGGCGCGCCCTTCTTCACGTGCGGCCGCGTACGGGGGTCCGTACGACCGGCGTCATCCGGCCAGGCAGGAGGGGCCGAGGAGCACCTTGAGGTCGCCGAACAGCGCCGGGTCGGGCTGCACCCGGTGCCGGTCGAGGCGCAGGACGGTGGTGGTGCGCGGCCCCTGGAGCTTGATCCGGACCTCGGTGTTGCCCTTGTGGTGGCGCAGGATCTCGCCCAACCGGGTGACCATCGGAGGAGTGACCTTGACCGTCGGGATGGTGAGGACGACGGGGGCGTTGGTGCCGGCCGAGGAGAGGTCGGGGACCATCATCTCCATCGCGACCAGGCGGGGGACGTCCTCGCGCTTGTCGAGGCGGCCCTTGACGAAGACGACGGTGTCCTCGACCAGCTGGGTGGAGACGAGCTGGTAGGTCGCGGGGAAGAACATGCACTCGATGGATCCGGCGAGGTCCTCGACGGTGGCGATGGCCCAGGCGTTGCCCTGCTTGGTCATCTTGCGCTGGAGGCCCGAGATGATGCCGCCGATGGTGACGACGGCGCCGTCGGAGTGCTCGCCGCCGGTCAGCTGGGAGATGCCGGCGTCCGTCTTGTCGGAGAGGACGTGCTCCAGGCCGAAGAGCGGGTGGTCGGATACGTACAGGCCGAGCATCTCGCGCTCCTGGGCGAGCAGGTAGGACTTCTCCCACTCCACGTCCGAGAACTCGACGTCGAGCCCGAAGCCGGGCTCGTCGCTCGCGCCCTCGTCACCCATTCCGCCGAAGAGGTCGAACTGTCCCTCGGCCTCCTTGCGCTTGACCGCGACCACGTTGTCGATCATCGACTCGTGGTGGGCGACCAGGCCCTTGCGGGTGTGGCCCATCTCGTCGAAGGCGCCGGCCTTGATCAGCGACTCGACGGTGCGCTTGTTGCAGACGACGGCCTCGACCTTGTCCAGGAAGTCGGGGAAGGTGGAGTACTTCCCCTTGGCCTTCCTGGTCTTGATGATCGACTCGACGACGTTCTGGCCGACGTTGCGCACGGCGGTGAGGCCGAAGAGGATCACGTCGTCGCCCTGGGCCGCGAAGTTCGGCTCGGACTCGTTGACGTTCGGCGGGAGCACCTTGATGCCCATGCGCCGGCACTCGTTGAGGTAGATCGCGGACTTGTCCTTGTCGTCCTTGACCGAGGTGAGCAGGCCGGCCATGTACTCGGCCGGGAAGTTCGCCTTGAGGTAGGCGGTCCAGTAGGAGACCAGGCCGTACGCGGCGGAGTGGGCCTTGTTGAAGGCGTAGCCGGCGAAGGGGACCAGCACGTCCCACAGGGCCTTGATCGCCTGGTCGCTGAAGCCCTTGCTCCTGGCGCCCTCCTCGAAGATGACGAAGTTCTTCGCCAGCTCCTCGGGCTTCTTCTTGCCCATCACGCGGCGCAGGATGTCGGCCTCGCCGAGCGAGTACCCGGCGATGATCTGGGCGGCCTTCTGCACCTGCTCCTGGTACACGATCAGGCCGTAGGTGACCGCGAGCACCTCTTCGAGCGGCCCCTCCAGCTCCGGGTGGATCGGGGTGATCTCCTGCTGCTTGTTCTTGCGCAGGGCGTAGTTCGTGTGCGAGTTCATGCCCATCGGGCCCGGCCGGTACAGGGCCGAGACGGCGGAGATGTCCTCGAAGTTGTCGGGCTTCATCAGGCGCAGCAGGGAGCGCATCGGCCCGCCGTCGAACTGGAAGACGCCGAGGGTGTCACCGCGGCCGAGCAGTTCGAAGGTCTTGGGGTCGTCGAGCGGGAGGGCCAGGAGATCGATGTCGATCCCCTTGTTGGCCTTCACCATCTTGACGGCGTCGTCCATGATCGTGAGGTTGCGCAGGCCGAGGAAGTCCATCTTCAGCAGGCCGAGCGATTCGCAGCTCGGGTAGTCCCACTGGGTGATGGTGACGCCGTCGGTGTGCCGCACCCAGACGGGCACGTGGTCGGTGATCGTCTCGCTGGACATGATCACGCCGGCGGCGTGCACGCCCATCTGGCGGACCAGGCCCTCGACGCCGCGGGCGGTGTCGATGACCTTCTTCACGTCCGGCTCGTTCTCGTACATCCCGCGGATCTCGCCGGCCTCGCCGTAGCGGGGGTGCGAGGGGTCGAGGATGCCCGAGAGCGGGATGCCCTTGCCGAGGACGTCGGCGGGCATGGCCTTGGTGAGCCGGTCGCCCATGGCGTACGGGTAGCCCAGGACGCGCGCGGAGTCCTTGATCGCGTTCTTGGCCTTGATGGTGCCGTAGGTGCCGATCATGGCGACCTTGTCGGCGCCGTACTTCTCGGTCACGTACCTGATCACCTCGACGCGCCTGCGCTCGTCGAAGTCGATGTCGACATCGGGCATGGAGACGCGCTCGGGGTTCAGGAAGCGCTCGAAGATCAGACCGTGCGTGAGCGGGTCGAGGTCGGTGATGCCCATGGCGTACGCGACGATCGAGCCGGCCGCGGAGCCTCGGCCGGGGCCCACGGCGATGCCCTGGTTCTTGGCCCACATGATGAAGTCGGCGACCACGAGGAAGTAGCCGGGGAAGCCCATCGAGATGATCGTGTCCATCTCGTACTCGGCCTGCTTCATCCGGTCGTCCGGGATGCCTCCGGGGTAGCGGCGGTGCATGCCGCGCATGGTCTCCTCGCGGAACCAGCTGACCTCGGTGTGCCCCTCCGGGATGTCGAACTTCGGCATCAGGTTGCGGAACTTGAACATGCCCTCGGTGTCGATCTGGTCCGCGACCAGCTTCGTGTTGGCGCAGCCCTCCTGCCAGGCGTCCGAGGAGTCGATGGCGTACATCTCGTCGGTCGACTTCAGGTAGTAGCCGGAGCCGTCGAAGCGGAAGCGGTCCGGGTCCGAGAGGTTCTTGCCGGTCTGGATGCACAGCAGGGCGTCGTGGGCGCCGGCCTCGCTCGCGTACGTGTAGTGCGAGTCGTTGGTCACCAGCGGCGGGATGCCGAGCTTCTTGCCGATCTCCAGGAGCCCGTCGCGGACCCGGCGCTCGATCTCGATGCCGTGGTCCATCAGCTCCAGGAAGTAGCGGTCCTTGCCGAAGATGTCCTGGTACTCGGAGGCCGACTTCAGGGCCTCGTCGAACTGGCCGAGGCGAAGGCGCGTCTGGAGCTCGCCGGAGGGGCAGCCGGTGGAGGCGATCAGCCCCTCGGACCACTTGGAGATGGTCTCCTTGTCCATGCGCGGCCACTTCGTGAGCCAGCCCTCGGCGTACGCGTCGGAGGACAGCCGGAAGAGGTTGTTCAGCCCGGTGGCGTTCGCCGCCCAGATCGTCTTGTGGGTGTAGCCACCGGAACCGGACACGTCGTCGCGCTTCTGGTGGGGCTGGCCCCACTGGATGCGGCGCTTGTTGCGCCGGGACTCGGGAGCGACGTACGCCTCGATGCCGATGATCGGGGTGACCCCGGCCTTCTGGGCGGTGTGGAAGAAGTCGTACGCACCGTGCAGGTTGCCGTGGTCGGACATGGCGATGTGCGTCATGCCCATCTCGTTGCACGCGTTGAACATGTCCTTGAGCCGCGCGGCACCGTCCAGCAGCGAGTACTGGGTGTGGACGTGCAGGTGCGTGAACGGCTGCTTGGTCACGGCGGGTGGCTCCTGACGGTGGGGGCGGCGGCAGCTATGAATCCTACGTCCCGGGAGTGACAGATCCGGGGCACGGACGGGTACGGTCGGGCGTTGCAGAACCAGGACGACCCACCCGACGTCCCGTCGGTCAGAACCTGTACCAGCACGTGCACCAGGAGGCACCCGCCATGGCGGTCCCCGAGACGACGAACGAGCAGCGCGCCGAGCAGATACTCGACGTGTTCGACACCGCATTCGGTGAGCTGCTCGCCGCCGACCCCGCGGCCTTCCAGGTCAAATTCCGCAAGATGGCGGCCTCGGCCTTCGCCTTCTACCGCGGAACGGCCTGCCTCTTCTACGCCGACCTGGAGCGCGACCGGCACGGCGGGCCCTACCTGGACGAGCGGACCGGCCGGGTGTGGATCCACGGCGATCTGCACGCCGAGAACTTCGGCACCTACATGGACTCCAACGGCCGCCTGATCTTCAACGTGAACGACTTCGACGAGGCGTACGTCGGCCCGTTCACCTGGGACCTGAAGCGGTTCGCCGCCTCCGTCGCCCTGATCGGCTACACCAAGGCGCTCAGCGACGAGCAGATCAGCACCCTGGTGCGGACGTACGCCGCCGCGTACCGGGAGCGGATCCACCGCCTGGCCACCGGCGCCAAGCACGAGGAGGTGCCCTCCTTCACCCTGGACACCGCCGAGGGCCCGCTGCTGACGGCCCTGCGCTCGGCCCGCTCCCGCACCCGGTTCTCCCTGCTGGACTCGATGACCGAGATCCGGGACTACGAGCGCCGCTTCACCTCCGGCGGGGGCTCGATCGAGCTGGACGCGGCCACCCGCTACAAGGTGCTCGCCGCCTTCGACGGGTACCTGGAGACGCTGCCCGACGAGTCCCTGGTACGGCCGGACTCCTACCGGGTCAAGGACGTGGTGGGCCGCCGCGGCGTCGGCATCGGCTCGGCCGGCCTGCCCTCGTACAACATCCTGCTGGAGGGGCACAGCGACGCCCTGGAGAACGACGTCGTCATCTACCTCAAGCAGGCGCAGACCCCGGCGGTGTCCCGGCACATCACCGACCGGGCCGTGCGGGACTACTTCCGGCACGAGGGGCACCGCACGGTGATCTCCCAGCGCGCCCTCCAGGCGCACGCCGACCCGTGGCTGGGCTGGACCGAGCTGGACGGGGCCGGGCAGCTGGTGGCCGAGGTCTCCCCGTACGCGGTGGACCTGGACTGGTCGGACCTGGACGACCCGGAGGAGATCGCGGCCGTGGTCGCGGACCTGGGCCGGGCGACGGCGACGATGCACGCGGCGGCCGACGAGGCCGAGAGCGGGCACTCGCTGGTCCCGTTCTCCACCGAGCGGGCCATCGACGCGGCGATCGCAGCCGACGAGGAGGGCTTCGCGGAGCTGCTGGTCGACTTCGCCCACGCGTACGGGGCCCGGGCGCGCGCCGACCACCAGATCTTCGTGGACCTGTTCCGCAACGGCCGCATCATGCACTGAGCGGCGCTGAGCTGCGCCGGGCGGCACCGGGGGTTTTCGGCCGCGGGCCCCCGGTCCGCACCGGTCCGGGAACCCGTTTTCACAGGGAGTCGTGGCAGACTCGCGCCGATGGACATATCCAGGGCAGGACTTCGAGGGCTGCGGGCCGCGCTGTTCAGCGCCCTCGTCGTGCTGCTCTCGGCCGGCTCGCACGTCCTGATGTCCCGGGTGCCGCTGCCGCCCGCACTGATCGCCGGCGCCTTCGCCGGTGTGTTCTCGCTCACGTACGCGCTGGCGGGCCGCGAGCGGGGCTTCGGCCCGATCGCCGCCCTGCTGGTCCCGCTGGAGCTGGCCGCCGACACGGTCTTCACCGCCGGGCAGCACGTCTGCTACGGCCCGGCCGGCGGGCCCGTCTCCGGGCCGCTGCGGGCGCTGGGCCTGGACGCGCTGTGCGGCGGGCCGCCGGTGGGCGGACCGCTGGCCGAGGTGCCCGGGGCCGTCCCCGACGCGGTGGCCCTGCTGGCCTCGCCCGGGCCCTGGACCCCGTGGCTGCTGCTCGGCGCGCACGTCTCGGTCGGACTGTGCGCCGCGGCCTGGCTGCGCTACGGGGAGCGGGCGCTGGGCCAGCTGCTGCGCGCGGTGGCCGCCTTCGCGTTCCGGCCCCTGCTGCTGGCCGCCGCCTCGGTGGCGGCCGCCGCCGGCCCGGTGCGGCGGATGCTGCGCCCGGCCCTTCCGGGCGCGGGGGCCCGCACCCGCTTCCCCGTCCATTCCGTGGGACGCCGGGGACCTCCCGTACGCGGCGCGCTCGTCCGCGCCTGACCCCGTACGGAATTCCCCTTTGAGCGAGCCACACCCCACGGAGATCACCATGAGTTCACGCAACAGCCAGTCGAACAAGGCGGCGGCCCGCGAGCGGCTGCGCGCCGAGCGCGAGAAGCAGGTCAAGAAGGACAAGGTGCGCCGCCAGGTACTGGTGGCCGGTGCCGTCGTCGCCGTCCTCGCCCTGGCCGGCGGCGTCGGCTACGCGGTCGTGCAGGCCAACCAGCCGGGCGAGTGGGACAAGGCCGCCGACGCCACGCTGGTCGCGCCGAAGAACACCACGGGCGACAACGGCACCACCGTGGTCATAGGCAAGGCCGACGCCAAGAAGACCCTCGAACTCTACGAGGACGCCCGCTGCCCGATCTGCTCGACGTTCGAGCAGGGGGTCGGCCCCCAGATCAAGAAGGACGTCGACGCGGGCAAGTACAAGATCCAGTACGTCGGCGCGACCTTCCTCGACAAGGCCTTCAGCGGCAGCGGCTCGAAGAACGCCCTGAGCGCCCTGGGCGCGGCCCTGAACGTCAGCCCGGAGGCGTTCCTGGACTACAAGTCGGCCCTCTACTCCAAGGAGAACCACCCGGAGGAGAAGGACGACAAGTTCAGCAAGGACGACTACCTGCTGAAGATCGCGGACGAGGTGCCGGCCCTCAAGGGCAACGCCGAGTTCAAGAAGGCCGTCGAGGACGGCACGTACAACCGCTGGGCGATCGAGATGTCGAAGGTCTTCGACAAGAGCGGCGTCCAGGGCACCCCCACGGTGAAGATGGACGGCAAGAAGATCGAGCTCCAGGACATGACGCCGGCGTCCTTCACGGCCGCGGTCGACAAGGCCATCGCGGGCTGACCCCACCGGATCCGCGCGGGATCCGCACACGATCCACACCGGCCCCGCACGGGGCCCGCACACGGGCAGGTGAACTCCGAGAGTTCGCCTGCCCGTTGCTTTCACGGGGGTGTACCAGCGGTTATACCCGTCAGTAATATGCCGGTCCGTGACCAGTCATCTCCCCTCCCCCACTGCGGCAACTCCGCGCCGCCGCACGGTCGTCAAGGCCGCCGCGGCCACCGCCGCCCTCGCCCCCTTCGCGACCGCCGCCCTGGGCATCTCCCCGGCGTCGGCGGCCTCGAACGGCCCCGCCTTCCTGCACGGCGTCGCCTCGGGCGACCCGTTGCCCGACGGGATCCTGCTGTGGACCCGCGTCACCCCGGCCCCCGACGCCGTACCCGGCTCCGGCGTCGGCCCGGCCACCCAGGTGACCTGGGAAGTCGCCGAGGACAAGGCCTTCTCCCGGATCGCCGCGAGCGGTTCGGTGACCGCGACGGCCGCCTCCGACCACACCGTCAAGGCGGACGTGCGCGGACTGCGGCCGCAGACCCCGTACTTCTACCGGTTCACCGCCGGCGGCGCCGTCTCCCCGGTCGGGCGCACCCTGACCGCGCCGGGCCACGACGCGAGCACCCCCGGGGTCCGCTTCGGCGTGGTCTCCTGCGCCAACTGGGAGTCCGGCTGGTTCTCGGCGTACCGCCACCTGGCCGCCCGCACCGATCTGCACGCGATCCTGCACCTCGGCGACTACATCTACGAGTACGCGAACGGGGCCTACCCCGAGGCGAAGTACGTCGTACGCCCGCACGAGCCGCGGCACGAGATCCTCACCCTCGCCGACTACCGCACCCGGCACGGCCACTACAAGACCGACGCCGACCTCCAGGCGCTGCACGCCGCGCACGCCATCGTCGCGATCTGGGACGACCACGAGTTCGCCAACGACGCCTGGTCGGGCGGGGCCGAGAACCACACGCCGGGCACCGAGGGCGACTGGGCGGCCCGCGCGGCCGCCGCCAAGCAGGCGTACTTCGAGTGGATGCCCGTGCGCACCTCGACCGCCGGCACCGTCTACCGCCGGCTGCGCTTCGGCAACCTCGCCGACCTGCACCTGCTGGACCTGCGCACGTTCCGCTCCCAGCAGGCCAAGATAGGCAGCGGCTCGGTCGACGACCCGGAGCGCACCATCACCGGGCGCGCCCAGCTGGACTGGCTCAAGGCGGGCCTCGCGAGCTCGAACGCGACCTGGAAGCTGGTCGGGACCTCGGTGATGATCTCGCCGGTCGCCTTCGGCTCGCTGCCCGCGCACCTGCTGGCGCCGCTGACGAAGCTGCTGGGGCTGCCCGAGGGCGGCCTCGCGATCAACGTGGACCAGTGGGACGGCTACACGGACGACCGCAAGGAGCTCCTGAACCACCTCAAGGACCAGAGGATCAAGAACACGGTCTTCCTGACGGGCGACATCCACATGGCGTGGGCGAACGAGGTCCCGATGAACATGGCGACGTACCCGGGGTCGGGTACGGCGGCCACCGAGTTCGTGGTGACGTCGGTGACCTCCGACAACATCGACGACCTCCTGCACGTGCCGGCGGACACCGCGTCGCTGGTAGCGGAAGCCGCGATCAAGGCCGCCAACTGGCACGTGAAGTGGCTGGACATGGACGCCCACGGCTACGGGGTGCTGGACGTGACGGCGGAGCGTTCGCAGATGGACTACTACGCCGTGTCCGACAAGCGGAATCCGGCCGCCACCGTCGCGTGGTCGCGTTCGTACCGCACGGCGAACGGCACGCAGAAGGTGGAGCGGGCGTACCAGCCGGTCGGCTGACACTCCGTCAATTCTCTTGCACAGAGGGGCGTGCGGGGGGGGGCGGGCCCCCCCCCACCCCCCGAAGCAACAAAAAGTTTTATTCAATTTGTTTGTCACGGCAG
>NZ_JBHYVA010000138.1:5072-6405 GCF_042750055.1 Streptomyces sp. NPDC059456 | reverse complement strand
CCGGCGCCCCGCGCGGTGGGGGGGGGGGGTCGCCTCCGGGGGGGCGTTTTTTTTTTTTTTTTTTTTTTTGGGGGGGGGGGGGGGGGGGGGGCCCCCCCCCCCCCCCTCGACCCACAGAAGCAACAAATCTTTTACTTAAAGGTCTTGCTCAGTGCATGACATGGACACATAAGCTTCGCGCCAGCGTGAGGAAATCCCTCACCCCCCACCACGCTTCGCGAGGAGTCAACGTGCGCGCCCCTGCCCGCATATCCCCCATGCTCCGCCGCCGCCTCATGGGTACGGCCGTTCTGGCCGGAACCCTGGCGTTCGCCCCGCTCACGGCCCCCACGACCGTGGCCGCGGCACCCAAGACCGGCTCCGAGGCCTGTGCCGACTCCGGCACCGCCGGCGTGTCCGCCAACGCCCGTGTCGCCCGCCCGAAGGACAACCACGCGGCCGACCCCAACGAGGTGACGGACGCCCAGGTCAAGGCCATGGACGCCGACCTGGCCAAGAAGAACGCCGAGCTCGGCCCGCAGCGCCAGATGCGCGCCGCCGAGGCCACCGCCGCGACGACCATCCCGGTCTACGTCCACGTCATCACCTCCGGCACCGCCGGCAAGCTGACCGCCACGGACATCAACAACCAGATCGCGGTCCTCAACTCCGCCTACAGCGGCAAGGGCACCGGCAACGTCGACTCCGGCTACCAGTTCTCGCTGGTCTCCACCGACTACACCGACAACGCCACCTGGTACAACGTCTCGGACGGCACCCAGGCCGAGAAGGACATGAAGAACGCCCTGCGCAAGGGCGGCTCCAACGCGCTCAACCTCTACACCGCCAACCTCGGCGGCGGCCTCCTCGGCTGGGCGACCTTCCCGAGCTCCTACGCCTCGCAGCCCAAGATGGACGGCGTGGTCATCCTCAACTCCTCGCTGCCGGGCGGCTCCTCCGCCAACTACAACGAGGGCGACACCGCCACCCACGAGGTCGGCCACTGGATGGGCCTGTACCACACCTTCCAGGGCGGCTGCTCGGGCAGCGGTGACTCCGTCGCCGACACCCCGGCCGAGAAGAGCGCCGCGTTCGAGTGCCCGACCGGCCGTGACAGCTGCACCAACAAGACGGGCGTCGACCCGATCCACAACTTCATGGACTACACGTACGACTCCTGCATGTACCAGTTCACGGCGGGTCAGGTGTCCCGCATGAAGAGCATGTGGAGCGCCTACCGCGGCTGACCGCAACGGTGAAGAGGGGGCGGGGCACGCACACGTGCCCCCCCCCACCCACAACACCAACGACAACAACCACGGGGGGGAGTCCAACACCAAACACACCACAACAT
>NZ_JBHYVA010000138.1:0-5062 GCF_042750055.1 Streptomyces sp. NPDC059456 | reverse complement strand
TGTTGGTCCCACCTTTATTTGTTTTGTGACCCCCAGCCGGTTCTCCACCTTTGGTTTTGGGGGGTTGCGCCAACTCCCACCCCCCACCCCCCCCTCCTGCTTCGCCGGTCCTACAGGCTGTCGAGGAAGGCCAGCGCGACCCTCCACGTCTGCTCCGCGGCCTCCGCGTCGTAGTCGTCGAGGTCCGGGTCCGTGAACAGGTGCCCGGCACCCGGGTAGCGGTGCACCTCCACGTCCGCACCCGCCCGCTGCATCCGCAGGTACCAGGCCGTCAGCCAGTCGTGCGGCTCGAACGGGTCCGGGTCCGCGATGTGCAGCTGCACCGGCAGCTCGTCGACCGCCGTGTCCTCCTCCAGGTCCGCCGTCCCGTGCAGGAGCAGCAGACCGCGCGCCTTCTCGTCGGCCAGCGCCAGGTGCTGCGCGACGGAACCGCCGAAGGAGAAACCGGCGTACACCAGCCCCTGGTCGGAATAGGGGGCGGAGGCCAGCACCGCACGCTTGAGCAGTTCGTCGCGGCCGATCCCGTCCCGGTGCTCCATGCCCTCCTCGACGGTCTCGAAGGTGCGCCCCTCGAAGAGATCCGGCACCTGGACCTGGTGACCGGCCGCGCGCAGCCGGTCGGCCGCCGCGTGCACCGCGGGCCGCAGCCCGTACGTCGAATGGAAGAGCATGATGTTCATGCACCCCATCGTGCCATTGCCCGGATGGGAAGGGCCCGGGGGCGCGTTCCGGCTACGTTGAGGTGCATGGACACGGACACCGTTCTGCGCCCGGTCGCGGTCCTCGCCGGCGCCCTGGTCGTCACCCTGCTCGCCGGGTGGCTGCTGGACCTGCTGCTGCGCCGCGCCGACGCCCGCCACGGCGAGACCCCGCTGTGGGGACTCCTGCGCCGCTGCCGGCTGCCGTTCCGCCTCCTGCTGTGCACGGCACTGCTGTACGGAGCCCACCGCCGGGTGGGGATCGCGCCGGACTACGTGTTCGCCGTCGGGCGCGCCCTGACCCTCGTCATGATCGCGTCGGCCGCCTGGCTGCTGGTGCGCATCGCGACGGCGGTCGTGGACTCCTCGTACGCCCGCTTCGCCGCCCAGCACCCGGACGACGCGCGGGTGCGCCGGGTCCGCACCCAGGTGACCCTGATCCACCGGGCGGTCACCGCGGTCGTCGTGGTGGTCGCGGTGGCGGCGATGCTGCTCACCTTCCCGCCGATGCGGGCGGTCGGCGCCTCGGTGCTGGCCTCGGCGGGCGTCCTCGGCATCGTGGCCGGCATCGCCGCCCAGTCCACGCTCGGCAACCTGTTCGCCGGACTCCAGATCGCCTTCGGCGACACGGTCCGGATCGGCGACACGGTGGTCGTCGACAAGGAGTGGGGCACCGTCGAGGAGATCACCCTGACCTTCCTGGTGGTGCGCACCTGGGACGAGCGCCGGATCACGATGCCCGTGTCGTATTTCACAGGGAAGCCGTACGAGAACTGGTCCCGCGGCGGCGCCCAGATGACCGGGACGGTCTTCTGGCACCTGGACCACAGCGCCCCGCTGGACCTGATGCGCGAGCAGCTCCGGCGGATCCTGGAGGAGATCCCGGAATGGGACGGCCGGACCGGCAGCCTGGCGGTCACGGACACGACCCCGCACACGATCCAGGTCCGGGCCGTGGTCACCGCGAAGGACGGCTCGGACATCTGGACGGTCCGCTGCCAGGTCCGCGAACGCCTGATCGCCTGGCTGGTGGCCCACCACCCCTACGCCCTGCCCCGCATCGCCACCGCCCCGGCGGACGCCCGCCCGGGACCGGCCTGATCCCGCGGCTCAGAACGTCAGCCGGAACAGGGCCCCGCCGCCCGGGGCCGGCTGCGCCACCAGCTCGGCGGAGTGCGCCCGGGCGATCTGGCGGGCCATCGCGAGGCCCAGCCCCGAACCCGGCAGCGCCCGCGCCGTCCCGGCCCGGTAGAAGCGGTCGAAGACGTACGGGAGGTCCTCGGCCGCGATGCCGGGGCCGTGGTCCCGGACCGTCAGCTCGACCCGGGCGCCGCCGCCCGGCGCCACCAGCTCCACCTCCACCGGCGCCCCCGGCGGGCTGAACTTCGCGGCGTTGTCCAGCAGGTTCGACAGCAGCCGGGTCAGCCGGGCCGGCACCCCCGGCACCACCGCCTCGTCACCGCCGACCCGGACGTGCACCGGTACGGACGGCCAGTGCGCCCGCGCCGCCTGCGCGCAGTGCTCCACCAGCGGAGCCAGCCGGACCTGCTCGACCAGCGGCTGTGGCTCCTCGTCCCGGGCCAGCTCGATCAGGTCGTTGACCAGCCCCGTCACCTCCCGCAGCTGGCGCCCCAGCGCGAGCGAGGCCCGCTCGCGCTGCTCCGCCGTCAGCCGCTCCCCGCGTGCCAGCAGCTCCGCGTTCGTCCGCAGGGCGGTCAGCGGGGTCCGCAGCTCGTGCGAGGCGTCCGCGACCAGCCGCCGCTGCGCCGTCACCGACTGCTCCAGCTCGCCCAGCATGGTGTTGAAGCTCCCGGCCAGCCGCGTGATCTCGTCCTCCCGGCCGGGCGGCGGGAGTTCGATCCGGTGCCGGGGATCGCGCGTCGCCGCGATCCGCTCGGCGGTCGCCGTGAGCCGGGTCACCGGGGCCAGGCCGGTCCGCGAGACCCAGTACCCGAGCCCGGCCGCCACCAGCACCCCGGTCGCGCCGATCAGGGCCAGCCACCGGGCCGCCTCCTCGATCCCCTTCTCGACGGTGTCGGCCCGCAGCGCCACCTGGAGCGCCCGGCCCCTCGCGTAGTCGGTGGTCAGCATCCGCGTCGGGTGCCCCGCGTGCACGATGTCCGTGTAGAACGGCGCGCGCTTCCCGGCGGCCACCGCCCGCGACGCGGCGTCCACCGGCAGCAGGTACGGCGTCGCCGGGTCGTTCGCCGGGTCGGTCGGCACCACTTCCGCGCAGGCGGGCGCCGCCAGGAACCGGCACTCCCCGGCCAGGGTGCCGGGACCGGAGCCCGGGTTGCGCTGGGCCGCGAGCCGCGCGGACTGGGTGAGGCTCAGGTTCAGCTGCTCGTACAGGGCGCCGCGCACGACGAAGAAGGCGGCCGTGCACACCCCGACCGCGACCAGCGCGACCGCCGCCGTGGCCGCCAGCGCCAGCCGGGTCCGCAGCGGCCTGCGCCTGCGCCAGGGCGCCCCGAGCCGGCGCCGCCCGGCGGCGCTCACGCCGCGCCCAGCCGGTATCCGACCCCGTGGACGGTGTGCACCAGCCGCGGCTCGCCGCCGGCCTCCAGCTTCCGCCTCAGGTAGCCGACGTACACGGCGAGCGAGTTGGAGTCCGGCCCGAAGTCCCGCCCCCACACCAGCTCCAGGATCAGCTCCCGGGGCAGCACCTGCCCGGGATGGCGCAGCAGCAGCTCCAGCAGCGCCGCCTCGGTCCGGCTGAACTCCAGGGGCCGGCCGCCGCGCCGCCCGGTCCGGGTCGCCGGGTCGAGGGCGAGGTCGGCGAAGCCGAGGAGCACCGCGGCGGCCGGGTCGGGCGCGGCCCGGCGCAGCAGGGCCCGGACCCGGGCCACCAGCTCGTCCAGCGCGAACGGTTTGACCAGGTAGTCGTCGGCGCCCGCCTCCAGGCCGTCGACCCGCTCGCTCACCGAGTCCCGGGCGGTCAGCACGAGTACGGGCGTACGGTCGCCCAGCGCCCGCAGCTGCCGGCAGACCCCGAGGCCGTCCAGCACGGGCATCATCACGTCGAGCACCACCGCGTCGGGCTGCCAGCCGGCCACCTCCGACAGCGCGGCGAGCCCGTCGGCGGCGCCCCGTACCTCGTACCCCTCGACGGCCAGCCCGTCCTGGACGGCGGCCCGCACCTCGGGCTCGTCGTCCACGACCAGGATCCGCTGCGCACGCGTGCCACTGTTCATGGGGCAAAGACTGCCAAACGGTTCTGAGAGAACCTCTTAGAACGTTCTTAGGGCGCACCGGGAGGCTGCGCCCATGACCACACGAAGCACCTCTCACCGGCCCCTGTCCGTAGTGATCGGCGCGGGCGGCACCGGCGGCCACATCTACCCCGGGCTCGCCCTCGCCGAGGCGCTGCGCACGGCCGTTCCGGATGCCGTGGTCTCGTTCATCGGGACCGAGCGGGGCCTGGAGACCGAGCTGATCCCGGCGGCCGGGTACCGCCTGCACACCGTCGACATGATCCCCTTCGACCCGTCGCTGGGCGCGCGGCGCTATCTGCTCCCCGCCGCGCTGCTGCGTTCGGCCGGGCAGGCCCGGGCGGTGATCCTGGACCAGGGCGCACACGCCGTCGTGGGCATGGGCGGCTACCCGAGCGCGCCGGCCGTGCTCGGGGCCCGGATGGCCGGGCTGCCGGCCGTCATCCACGAGTCCAACGCGGTACCGGGCCGCGCCAACCGGTTCGCGGCCCGGCTCACCCCGCACATCGCGGTGGCCTTCGACCGCAGCCGGGCCCGTCTGGCGGGCGGGGCGCACGCCCTGACCACCGGAATGCCGATCTCCGCGGCCCTGGCCGGGCTGGCCAGCCTGCCGCGGTCCGAGCGCGCGGCGCTGCGCGCGCGGGCCCGGCGGGACCTGCACGTGCCCGACGGCCGCCGCCTGGTCGTCTTCAACGGCGGCAGCCTGGGCGCCGCCCGCCTCACCGCGGCCGCCGTCGCACTGGCCGGGCTCTGGCAGGGGCGCGACGACGTACAGCTGCTGATCAAGACCGGTCCGCGGGCCCTGGCGGACACCGCCGCCGATCTCGCGGCCTGCGGCGGGCAGCGGATCGCCCGGGCCGTGCCGTACCTGGACCGGATGGACCTCGTGTACGCGGCCGCCGACCTGGTGGTGTGCCGGGCCGGGTCCGCGACGGTCGCGGAGCTGGCGGCGACCGGCGTCCCCGCCGTGCTCGTCCCCTACCCGCACGCCCCCGGCGACCACCAGACCCACAACGCCCGGGTCCTGTCGGACGCGGGCGCCGGCCTGCTGCTGCCGGACGCCGCGACCACCGCCGACCGGCTGGCGGGCCTGCGAGGGCCGCTGCGGGACGACCCGGCCCGGCTGGGCGCGGGGGGCGGGGGCGGCGACCC